>CAZCCX010000286.1:0-1504 GCA_964497115.1 uncultured Desulfobacteraceae bacterium | reverse complement strand
AGATCATGGGCTCTAGCAGGCGTATCAAGGCGGGAGAGTATCGACTAAGTCCGAACATGCCACCCATCAGGATTCTCGAAATATTGACAGCAGGTGTCGTGATCACCTATCCCGTCACATTTCCCGAAGGATATACCATAGAGCAGATCGCGGATGTCTTGGATAGAAATGAACTGGTTGAAAAAAAAGCGTTTGTTTCTCTCGCGCACAACCCGGCCGTTCTAAAAAAATACAATATTACCGGGCCGAGCCTAGAAGGGTATCTGTACCCGGACACCTACCACTTGGCCAGAGGTATATCTTCGTCAGCCGCCGTTGATACCATGGTCAACCGGTTCAGGCAATTGATAGGTCCTCTGGAAAAGAGGGCTGAAGTTGTAGGCATGACCATAGAAGATGTCATCATCCTGGCCTCTATTGTAGAAAAAGAGACCGGCCTTGCAGAGGAGAGACCCATGATTGCATCTGTGTTTCTGAACCGTCTCAAGCAAGGGATGCGTCTTGAGAGCGACCCCACAGTCATCTATGGCATTAAGGGTTTTAATGGAGACCTGACACGAAAGGACCTTAGGGAACCAACTCTTTACAATACCTACGTGATCCGAGGCCTTCCAATCGGGCCCATCGCAAATCCCGGTCTTGAGGCCATCAAAGCAGTCCTCTTTCCGGAGGAAACCGATTATCTCTATTTTGTGTCAAAAAACGACGGTTCCCACCAGTTTTCCAAAACCCTTTCCGAGCACAACAAGGCGGTCCGGTTGTACCAGAGAGGGGGGCGGTAGGAGTTGGCTGGCCAAAACGATAGCCCCTCATGAATCCTCACAATCCTCATCCCAGGGCTTCACAATGAGGGTAAGCCCACGGGTTTCTCGAACCCTCACACGCTCTCCCTTTTCAACCAACCGGCTGCCAGCCGTCAATTCGGCCTTCCAAAGCTCACCGCGCACCAGGACGTATCCCGAAGGGGCCATTCGCTCCTTAGCAACGCAACAAGTTCCAATCATTGCATCCGCATCTTCCTCACGGGGTTGGTCATAGGCACGCCACACAAAAGGATATAGGATCACGTCTTTGGCCACCCAGACAAAAACAGAGCACCAAATCAACCATACGGGAAGTTCAACCCAGCGCAGGACAAACAGCATGATAATTGCGATCACAGCCAACCCAGGTAGCTGGAGCGTTGTGTATCTCACCAGAACACGAGTTGACCATTTTCGTTCATTCATAGCAGTTTACGAATGTGATGAAGTGTTTTGAGGGATAACAGGGCCTGACTGGCACATTCTCATCGTGATAAAGCAGAGGATGGCTGGTTGTTAGAATGCCCCTAACTGGCAAGGAGAAATCTTGATTCCGAGGGTTTCGCAGGCTGAAGAAACCGACAATTTGCCAAGGCCGAGCCTTTCAGCGATACCCCAGGCGGCCGCACAGGGAAGCCGATCATTGATCTGAAACGGCGGAAGTCAAAACCTCCACAATTTTCTGATCCGTGCTTCGGCCC
>CAZCCX010000285.1:0-1507 GCA_964497115.1 uncultured Desulfobacteraceae bacterium | reverse complement strand
CGCCCGCCAAGAAGATATCGAGTTCAGATGCCCCATTTTCCTGAGTGGCGGTCATGGCGTACTGAAAGGCGAGCCCCTCGTGGCTGATATCGATAATCTGCCCTAACTTGGTGAATTCAGGTCTGACTACAGCAAATGCACCGTCTTGGACTTGAAATCTCTTAAGCCTTCTTCGCTCAGCGAGTTTATTCCTTTCCATTCTCTCAATTCTCTTTCCGACAAAATCCGAGAGCCCTAGGCAATAATCCCCATACAGATGAAGCGACAACCGGTCACTCATGTCGAGAAGAACCAGCCACAACAGCCGCTCAATATCTACAATCTATGCCCCTATTAGATGAAAAGGCAGCGCTATTGATACCCCGCATGTGCTAGAAGGTCAAGTCCTTTATTGATCTGAAACGCCTGCAGCTTGCTTTTCATTCGCTGTTCGGGTAGAAAGAACGCCCATGCCCCAGATAAAAGCCATAGGTTTCGATCTTTTCAATACCCTGATCGTCCCCGATTTGCAGGCCCTTCCTGAGGCCATGAGCAGACTGATTGACAGCCTACAAGAAAGTGGACTTTTTCTGCATCAAAAGGCCTTTGAAGAGGGCTATCGCGAAGCCGCCCTACGGTTCATTGAGGCGACCCGACAAGACGGCAGAGAGACACATAATCGCTTTTGGATCTGTGCCGCTCTTGAAATCCAAGGTCACTCTCTTCAGCCGGACGATCTCCGAATCAACGAGGCCGTGAAGGCCTATTTTTCCGCCTTTCCGGAGCACTGTCACCTGATCCCGGGGACTAAAGATATGCTCCAAACCCTAAAGGAAACCTATCGTCTTGGGTTGCTTTCCAATTTTACCCACGGACCTGCAGCGAGGGACATCATTGAACATGTCGGCTTGAACCCGTTTTTTGATGTCACACTCATATCTGGTGAAGAGGGTTTCCGCAAACCCCACCCTTCGATTTTTCATCGACTTGTTGAGGGTCTGGGTGTTGAACCAGATCAGACGATCTATGTGGGAGATGATCCTGAATCGGATATCACCGGTGCCCAAGGGGCAGGACTCCGGCCTGTCTGGACGACCTACGTAGAGAACAAGAAATTACCCTTTTCCTTCAACGTCTCTGCCACCACTCCCGAAGAGAATCATGCCCAAGTCCCCAGGATTTCCACATGGCAAGAACTGTTAGTACTCTTAAGGGAGCTGTAACCTGATACCGGCGGTGGAACCCCGTTACCCCATCGTTCCATAATTCCTCCTTGATTCTGCAGAATAAGCGAAGCGAACTGAGTTCGACCCAGTTTGACCTTCTTCCTCAGTTATACTTGATCTCACTCTTGTCCAAAAACGGTGCTGAAATTCAGGGGTCTGGGGATCTCTTTTCAAGCTCAAACCATTTGTCCAGATGTGGTGGAACGGCACCTCATTTTTGCATATATGGCAGCAGCCCCACAGAACAGGTTTTTTTGAGCGACGGACCTCGTATGTGCCTGTCCGGAGACCCTTTCGTCCCG
>CAZCCX010000284.1:0-1509 GCA_964497115.1 uncultured Desulfobacteraceae bacterium | reverse complement strand
GGGGGGGCGGGGCCGGGGGGGGTTTCTGCAAGGCTGTTTTTCGGTCGGCGGCAATATGGCAAAGTTCCCCCCAGGTCCAAAAAAAATATTCCCGGAAATCATCGATGACTACAAGGGTCTCTTAGGGGATGACCTGATCAGCATCTTCCTATACGGCAGTGCTACAGGACAAGACTACAGGCCGGGGAAGTCGGATATCAATTTTATGATGGTTTTGTCTGAAGGAGGAATCGACCGTCTTGACAGGGTTTTCAAGATGGTGGATAAGTGGAAAAGGCGGAAGGTGGCCATCCCTCTGTTTCTCACAGAGATCTACGTCGAATCTTCTCTTGATGTTTTTCCCATCGAGTACCTCAACTTCCAGCGCAACCATATCCTCGTCTATGGCAAGGACATTCTAACAGACCTTTCATTCAATCCAGAGTGGGTCCGTCTTCAGTGCGAAAGAGAGATCAAGGGCAAACTGCTTCTGCTCAGGGAGGCCTTCCTGGAGACAGCGGGCAAAGGCAGGGCATTGAAAGGACTCATGGCCCAATCCCTTCAGGCCTTTGTGGCCATCTTTGACGCCCTCCTTTACCTGAAAGGCAAAGAGATCCCCCTGGGAAGACGTGAGGCCGTCAGACTCACATGCGAGACATTTGACTTGGATTGCAGACTCTTCGAGAAAATCTTGGATATCAAGGAAGAAAAAATCAAGCCGAATGATACGGAAATCAGCGCTCTGTTTCAGGCCTATCTAAAGGAAGTCCGAAAACTTTCAAAAACAGTCGATACATTGGGAGGATGAAATGACCGGCATACAAAAGGTTTTTCTGACCGTCGCTATTGTGATTGTAGTCCTCGTTGTGATCCCGCTCCTGTATTTTAAAGGGGCCTACAACAATTTAGTCGCCTTGGACGAAGGGGTCAAGGCTGCGTGGGCACAGGTGGAAAATCAACTTCAACGTCGCTATGACCTGATTCCCAACCTTGTGGAAACGGTCAAAGGGTATGCAGCTCATGAAGAAGAGCTTTTCGTCAAGGTCACAGAGGCGCGTTCTAAGGTCGGCGGTGCTGGTAGCGTGTCGGACAAAATTGCGGCCAACAATAGCCTTTCTGCGGCCCTCTCCCGATTGCTTGTTGTGGTGGAACGCTATCCGGACTTGAAGGCCAATACCAATTTCCTTAGGCTCCAGGATGAACTGGCCGGGACCGAAAACAGGATTGCAGTAGAACGCCGTCGTTACAATGAAACGGTCAAGACCTATAACACGACCGTTAGACGTTTCCCCACCAACATCATTGCGGGGATCTTCGGTTTTGGAAGGGCCTCTCTTTTCGAGGTCCCTGAGGAAAGGCAGGAAGCGCCAAAGGTCTCATTCTAGTGTTGTGTCCTAGAAATAACATCCATAATTCTGAGCAGATTCTACGACACAAGGGGGCCATGGGGGTCTCTTTTCAGTTTCACCACCATCTGTCCAGAGGTCGTGGAACGGCACCATAATTCTGCATATTATGAAGCAGCCCCAC
>CAZCCX010000283.1:0-1526 GCA_964497115.1 uncultured Desulfobacteraceae bacterium | reverse complement strand
CTCAGAATATGGTTCATCTGCGAAAAACTCAGGACCAATCCCGCCCTGACCGGAATGGGGTTTCCCTCCAGGCTGGTTCCCGCACCCCATCCTGTCACAGGAATAAGATGTTTGTTGGCGTATTTCAGGATCTCCGAGACCTCATCTCCGCTTATCGGCCAGATCACCGCTTCGGGTCGAAACGCCTCATGGTGGGATTGATCCCTTGAGTGAAGCTCCAGATTGGACTCTCCGGTTGAAAAACGGTCAGGCGCTACTATGGATTTGAGTTCGTTCTTGTGGGTTTCGTTAAGACGCGTGAATTTCAAGATGACCCTCCTTTTTCCGCTCAAAGTCTTTCGGACTCTCATTCTCTTCATCTGGCAATATATCTCAATTCGAGGAGGGAGGAAAGGGGAACAGAGAAATATTATTGCTTTCAAGCGGTTTATGGAATAGATGGGAAGGTGAAGAGGAGGACAATTTTATGGATTATGGTATTAACAGAGAGGAAGCCCTAACCCTGTTGAAAGAAAGCGTTCAGAATGAGAACCTGATCAAGCATTGCCTGGCCACAGAGGCCGTTATGAAGGCCTTGGCAGAGAGATTGGGTGAAGACAAGGAAAAATGGGGACTCACAGGACTGCTCCACGATTTGGATGTGGAACTGGTGCAAGGTGACCCCGCCAGGCACTCCTTGGAAACGGTAAGAATCCTGCGAGAACAGGGGGTGGATGAAGAGATCCTTCAGGCCGTCAAAATGCACAATGCAGAGGCCCACGGGGAGACGCGCTCTGAGATCTTTCATCATGCCCTGGCAGCGGGGGAGACCATTACCGGCCTGATCGTGGCAACAGCCCTGATATACCCTGATAAAAAGATTAAGAGCGTCAAGCCGAAGTCCATAAAGAAACGGATGAAGGAAAAGAGGTTTGCGGCAGGTGTGGACCGAAACATCATCATGGAGTGTGAAAAGCTGGGGATGGATTTGGACGAGTTTCTCCCTTTGTGTCTGGAAGCTATGCAGGAAATTGGTGCCGATCTGGGTCTTTGAACCTTTTAATTCGTTATTCCCATTTGTTGCAGCTTAAATTCCAGAAGAAACTTCAGATGATCAAGATTGAGAGGTTTGGCCATAAATTCAAAGGCCCCTCTTTCAAGGCATTCAATTCCGAGCCCCGTTGAGTCAAGCCCGGTAATCACGATGACTTCTGTAGAAGGGGCTTTTTCTTTGATCTTGTTTAATACCTGAACACCGTTCATACCAGGCATCATGATATCCAAAATGACGATTTCAGGCATCTCATTCATTCTCTCGAGGGCTTCTTTCCCATTATCTGCCGTTATCGCTTCATAGCCTAGACTGACAAGAAAGCGCTTCAACAGATTCAGAATTCCATCATCGTCGTCTACAACCATAATCTTTGCCATGGCATGCCCTTCGTCTCATTGTGATCTTTTGTTTTCTCCCACTCCTATCCAAAAACGGTGCTGAAATTCAGGTTCCCCTATATGCTTCGGAAGCAGGGGTCTGGGGGTCTCTTTTC
>CAZCCX010000282.1:0-1548 GCA_964497115.1 uncultured Desulfobacteraceae bacterium | reverse complement strand
AGATCAGGTTGATAACACATTGTTGCAGTTGATTGAAGTCACCTTCAATGGAAGGGATTTGCGATTGGATATCGATTTCCAGCTCGATGTTCTGCAGTTCAAGTTTATGATGACTGAGAAGGGCACTTCTGTCGATCAGATCAGACACCGATATCTTCTCAAAGGCAATGGGGGATTTGCGGGAGAAGGTCAGCAGATTCGAAACAATCTGAGAACATCGGTTCGTCTCCGTTTCAACCAGCTCCAGATAGCCCTTGAATTTTTTCCTCCGCTCTTCATCAAGGGGACCCCGATTGACGACACGAGCCATGAGCCGGACGTAATTAAGAATTCCGGCAAGGGGATTGTTTATCTCATGGACCACGCTGGCCGCCAATCTTCCAAGGGACATCATCTTGTCCTGGTGCAGGATACGGGCCTGGTTTGCTACTTCATGTTCCAGTTTGCGAAGCTGACGAAGATCGCGGAAGAAAAAGACAAAACCTTCAGGTCTTTCCTGGTCAAACAGTTTGACCCCTGACACCTGCACCGGGATTTCGCGACCTGAACGGTCCAAAAGGGAGGTTTCATAGAGATTCAGGCGATTGATTCCCCCATATTTTTCCTCTTCAAGCGCGGCTTTTAGGGCCTTTTCCTCGGCCGGCGCCAGAAATTGAGAAAAAGACATGCGATGAAGGGCCTCGTCTTTTGTGTAGCCGAGCAACTCCTGCATACTCTTGTTAAACGTGGCAACTTCATCCCTCTCATTGCAGGCAAGGATGCCGTCCATGGAGCTTTCGATGAGGTTCTTTTGAAAGGCAAAGGTCTTGATGAGTTCCTGGTGGGTCTCCGCCTTTTCCTTTTCCAGTAGGGCCGTATACTCGGCAAGTTGCCTCCTGTCCGAAAAGCGTTCTTGGGCCCTTTTGAGGGCCATATGCAGGGCCCTGGTGTTGATCGGTTTGGTGATGAAATCCGAAGCATCCAGTTGAAGGGCCCGAATGGCCACATCGATCTCCCCAAAGGCCGTGGCGACAATGACCTCGATCTCCGGGGATGTCTCTTTCAAGGACTCCAGGACTTGAAGACCATCCATGCCGGGCATTCGAATATCGGTTATGACGATTTGGGGGGATTTCTCTTCGCACAGCCTCAATCCACTCTCCCCGTTCGCTGCCATGGATACGTGATACCCGGTCTCCTTCAACGCCAAGGACAGAATATCACGGATGTCTTCCTCATCATCGATGATCACAATTTCCCATTCAGTATTTCCTGGCATAATAGCACTCGTTTCCGGGCTTGAAGATGCGTATTGGACTCTGAAATAATATGATCTATACCACACATTAGATGAAAATCAAACTTGACCGAGAATAACGGAATGGGAGGGGCGCCTCCATCCCCTATGGGACGAAGACTTACGCAACAGAAGGGAGTTACATCGGAACCTAGTGTCGTGTCTCAGAAATAACTTTCATAATTCTGAACGGATTCTTTGACATGTGATAGGGGGGGCATGGAGGTCTCTTTTCAGTTTCCCCACCATCTGTCCAGAGGTAGTGGAACGGC
>CAZCCX010000281.1:0-1577 GCA_964497115.1 uncultured Desulfobacteraceae bacterium | reverse complement strand
AGCAGCGGGGTATCAAGTCGTCATTCCGGAAAGCCCGAAGGGCTTATCCGGAATCTAGATTCCCGCTTTCGCGGGAATGACAGAAACGCCGCAAGCGGCGGGGGATTGAACCCAGAGTAATTAAGAGACTTAACGGTTCCAAGGATTATGCACCATTTTCAGTACCAAAAAGACGAACTCTATTGCGAAGAAGTCCCTGTTTCAGAAATCGCACGAAATGTGGGCACTCCTTTTTACCTTTATTCCCATGCCACCCTAAGACAACACTTCAGGGCCTTTGACGGGGCCTTTGGCGATCTCAAGCACCTGACCTGTTTTTCCATGAAATCCAACTCCAGCCAGGCTATTTTGAGACTCTTTGCAGGAGAAGGCGGAGGTGTTGATATTGTCTCAGGGGGAGAACTCCACCGTGCCCTCAAGGCGGGTGTGAACTCGAAAAAAGTCGTCTACTCGGGTGTGGGTAAAAGTGTTGAAGACCTGAAATACGCCCTCAAATCCAACATTCTCTTATTCAATGTAGAGTCATCTCAAGAGATCTCCTTATTGAATGACGTAGCCAAAGACTTGGGGAAAAAGGCACCCGTTGCCATAAGGGTAAACCCGGACATCGATCCACAAACCCACCCGTACGTCGCCACAGGTCTCAAAGAGAGCAAGTTTGGAATCGACATTAACGAGTCCCTTAAAGAGTACGCCCGGGCGACCACCCTTGACCACCTGGTGGTCTCCGGCGTCTCCTGCCATCTCGGCTCCCAGCTCGTCCAGACGGATCCCTTTCTCGACGCTCTAGAAAAATTGCAGAGACTTGTTAAAACACTGAAACATTCGGGCATCGCCGTGAGTTACCTCGATCTGGGTGGTGGATTGGGAATCACCTACGATAATGAGGATCCTCCCCTCCCAAAAGAGTACGCGAATGCCATTCGGAAGGCATTAGACATCAAGGATCTAACTCTGATATTGGAGCCGGGCCGCGTGATCATGGGAAATGGAGGCATTCTGGTCACAAAGGTCCTATACACAAAGGATGCACGGGAAAAAAGATTTACGATTGTGGATGCGGGTATGAACGACCTCATCCGACCCAGCCTGTACGGATCGTTCCATGGTGTGCAGCCTGTGAAGACCTTAGGACGCAAAAAGATTAAGATGGATATTGTGGGGCCCATATGTGAATCAGGGGACTTCTTTTCAAAGGACCGGGACGTGGAAACCTTGGAACCGGGAGAACTCTTGGCGATTATGAGCTCCGGTGCCTATGGGTTTTCCATGTCCTCCAACTACAATTCCCGTCCCCGGGTCGCGGAAGTGATGGTGAAGGGCGGACAATATGATATCATACGCTCCAGGGAGACATATGAAGACCTGGTCAAAGGAGAGAGAATCCCTGATTTTCTTCTCTAACTGTGATGAACGATCACTCTTGTCCAAAAACGGTCCTGAATGTCAGGGGTCCGGGGGTCTCTTTTCAAGCTCAAACCATTTGTCCGGAGGTGGTGGAACGGCACCTCATTTTTGCATGTATGGCAGCAGCCCCACAGAACAAGTTTTTTTGAGCGACGGACCTCGTATGTGCC
>CAZCCX010000280.1:0-1642 GCA_964497115.1 uncultured Desulfobacteraceae bacterium | reverse complement strand
CTCCTGCCCGGTTTTCCTCTCTATGTGGAGTTCGAGGACAACTCCGTTTTCTACGAGAGCTACCCTGACTTCATGGGGCCTTGAATTGATAATGAGTTCATTGACCATAAGAAAACCACCTAAAGAGATTGGATCATAACTTGATTCGTCTTAAGTATTTTCATTCGCCGGGTCTCTTGGTCACTAAGGTGAAAGACCCCTTTCATGATATCTATGGGTCTTAACTTGGGTCCGGGGTTATGTGTGATGATCAATTTCAGACCGCTTGGGGGAACCAAGTTCATGGATTTGACCATGGATCTGGCATTAATTGTCTTTTTATTTCCTTTTGTTGTTTTAGAAACGGGAAAGTATTCCGACTGAAGGAATCTATCCAAATCAGCCTGTTCCACTCGCAATCCGTCCATGGCGATATGATAGTGGCTTTCCCTCAATGTCAGCTTTCTTTTGTCAAGGGGAACATCTTCGAAATGCAGGATCTTGATGCCACTGGGGAGTTGCTGGGTAATTCTCTGCCTCACCAAGGAGACGGGGACGGTGTCAGACAACTCAATATCTACCGTTTCATGGATACTCTCAGTCCCCACCGGCAGGGCAGAAGTGAATGAGATTCTGGGCATGGGATGAAAGCCCTTAGAGTAAACAAGATTCAGGCCAGCTCTTTTGAAGGCTCTGATGAAGAGGCGAACAAGTTCGAGATGTCCGAGATACTTGGCTCTCCCAGTCTTTGAAAAGGTTATTCTGTGTCTTCTTGCCTCGGATATGCCATGGCGGAGGATATCCTTTTCTGTTTCAACAGGAGGGTCCCAGTCCTCGTACAGTACCGGGTCAATTCTTTTGTGATCGCATACGCCACATTCAAGGCATTTGTGTCGACAATCAGGTGTGCCTTCACCTCGCAGTGCCTTTTCGGTCTCTTTTAGGAGATATCTTTTTGTAACCCCTGACTTGATGTGGTCCCAGGGCAATACTTCGTCCGTAGATCTTGGTCGGTATAGATAGAAATCGGGGTCCAGATTAGAACGGGCAAAGGCCTCTTTCCAGATATCCATGTTGAAATGTTCTCCCCAAGCATCAAATCTGGCCCCTAAACGCCATGCCTCTATGAGCGCCTTGCTCAATCGCCGGTCTCCGCGGGAGAAAATACCCTCAAGCCAACTCAACTCGGGCTGGTTCCATTTTACTCGTATCTGTTTGTCCTTGAAGGCATTTCGGATAAACTTAATACGTCGTTGGCTTTCTTTAAAGGGCAGTTGAGGCATCCACATGAAAGGGGTATGGGCCTTCGGTACAAAGGTGGCGACACTGACATTAAGTCTCTTTCTTCCCCCTTTTTCTTTTGGGGAGTGGGCTAGTTTTTCCGCGAGATCAACGAGTTGTTGCAGGTCTTCATCGTTTTCAGTTGGAAGGCCAATCATGAAATAGAGTTTGATAAGATTCCAACCTGCCCTGTACACTTGAGGCGCTATATTCAAAATATCTTTATTGGTCAGTGATTTATTGATGACCCGTCTCAATCTGTCACTGCCCGCCTCAGGGGCCAGGGTAAAGCCGGTCTTCCTGACTCTTTTGATCTGGTCGAACCAACTTGGGTTCAGACTGTCAATCCTCAGGGAGGGCAGGCTAATAGAGACTTTGTTTT
>CAZCCX010000279.1:0-1798 GCA_964497115.1 uncultured Desulfobacteraceae bacterium | reverse complement strand
ATCATCGCAGAAATTCAGGGGATCACCTCATTTGCCCCGAAATCTACCACACGGAACAGAGGATCTCTCCACCGACCCCCCTTTTTCTGGCCTCTTTATCTGTCATAACGCCCTTTGAAGTGGAAAGGATGTTCACGCCGAGTCCCCCCAGAATCTGTGGGATCCTATCACACTTGGTGTAGAACCTGCGACCAGGTTTGCTCACCCTTTTGAGGCCGCCAATAATAGGCTCTCTGTTTTCATCATATTTCAGGGAAATCCTTATGATTTCTCTCGGCCCTTCCGTCATCTTTCTGTAATTCTTAACAAACCCTTCTGCTTTCAGGGCATTAGCGATACTCACCTTCAGTTTGGAACTGGGAATATCCACGGTGCTATATGATGCAGTCTGCGCATTTCTTATTCTGGTTAACATATCCGCAATGGGATCGGTCATACTCATCTATTCTGCTCCTCTATGAGAGTCATACACGATAGATCTAATTACCAGCTTGATTTAATCACGCCGGGGATTTCTCCTCTCAAAGCCATGTTCCGAAAACATATACGGCAAAGGCCGAACTTCCTCAAATAAGCCCTCGGTCTTCCGCAAATGGGACATCTGTTATATTTTCGCGTCGAAAACTTCTGTTTCCTCTGAGCTCTCACAACCAGGGCCGTTCTAGCCACCACATCCTCCTTATCAACTTCTAAAAGGCATCCCAAGAGCCTTCAGCAAGAATAGGCCCTCTGCATCCGTTCCTGCCGATGTCACGATGGAGATGTTTAACCCCCGTATCTTGTCTATCTTGTCGTAATCAATCTCAGGAAAAATGATCTGTTCCTTAATTCCTATGGTACAATTGGCGCGTCCGTCAAAGGTTTTGTCAGATAAACCCCTGAAGTCTCTAACTCTCGGGAAAGCCACATTAAAGAGTTTATCGAGAAAATCGTACATCCTCTGACACCGTAGAGTCACCGTACACCCGATGGGCATGCCCTGCCGAAGCTTGAATCCGGCTATGGACCTCCTTGCATTTGTGACAACGGCTTTCTGTCCTGCAATAAGACTCAACTCTTCTACTCCTTTATCAAGGACCTTGATGTTGTATATGGCTTCGCCAAGACCCATATTCAACACAACCTTTTCAGCACGTGGCACCGCCATGATGCTCTTATACCCAAACTCCTTCATCATGGTGGGGACCACCTCTTTTTCATATTTTTCTTTCAGTCGAGACAACCGTGTGTCCTCCGCATCAAATGTGCTGTCTGGCCCATCCGCTGCTATTAGGGGATCACTCACAGCAGTTAGATACGCCTTTTCTCTGCCATGACCGATCGGCTATAATCTTCGCAAATCAATCATCCAGTAGTTCGCCGCACTTCTTACAGGCTCGAATGCTTGATCCATCCTCCAATTGGCGCTTCTCAATCCTCGTGGGCTCAGCGCATTTGTTGCACACCAACATAAGATTAGAGATGTGTATGGAGGCTTCTTTTTCTATGATTCCTCCCTTGGCGTTTTTACCGCCGGGCCTTGTGTGCCGCTTGACCACATTAACCTTTTCCACAATGGCACGAGTCTTCTCCGCATCCACTTTCAACACGGTTCCAATTCGTCCCTTCTCTTTACCTTTTCGGACGATGACCTTATCGTCCTTTCTAATTACTGGGTGCTGTTTAGCCCTCACTTGTCCTGCTCCCGCCAAATTGTCTTGCCTAAAGTACTTCTGGGGCCAGAGAGATGATTTTCATAAATCTCTTTGCTCTCAATTCTCTGGCCACCGGACCGAAAATCCTTGTTCCGATAGGCTCA
>CAZCCX010000278.1:0-1899 GCA_964497115.1 uncultured Desulfobacteraceae bacterium | reverse complement strand
CATAGATAAATTCGGCAACCCAAGGCTCCCCTTCCCAACAGAACATCAAATATCGAACAAGCAACTAGAGAACGAGGAAGTGTCTGCTGCGGGATTCGGTACTTCCTGTCTATTCTGTGGTTCAAAATCTTGCGAAACAGGGCACTCTCGTCACCTCCTGAGTCAAGTGCTTCAATGGCTCAGCCTTGAAGGAGAATGGCACAGGACTTGGGTGATGTTACTGAATGCTCTGACAGACCTGTTCAATGGCCGCGGCCATTGCCTCGTCTTCTTTACGGATATCCTCCAGGGTCTTTGGGTTGATGTTCGCCGGCCTTTCCTCCAATCCATACTTCCATTTGAGGTACTGCTCTCCAGTGGTAGGATAGATCGCGCAGATCAGCAGATCATAATCGTCCTTCGCCAGATCTCCAAATTTTTCCCGGACCTGATCCAACTCCGGCTCCAAATAATCAGCCGCACGCCCTGTGACAGGGGTTTCTCCGCGTTTATAGCCCTTCAGCACCTTTTTGCGGACCTCCGGATCTACCGGTGTCGGAGTCTTTCCATAAAGGCCATAGGCCAGATCCTTTACTTCATTGGTGACCATTTTGTATCTGCCAAAGAGTACATTTAGTACGGACTGAACTCCCACAATCTGAGAGGTAGGTGTAACAAGTGGAGGGGTTCCCAACTCCTTTCGCACGACAGCGACCTCTTTAAAGACTTCGGGCAGGCGATCAAGAGCCTTGGCCTCTTTGAGCTGATTGACCAGGTTGGAAAGCATGCCTCCCGGCACCTGATGGGCCAGCACTCCCGTATCAATGACTGACATCTTATGTTTGGATAGGTAGTCCCTATACTTGGGAGCAATGGTCTCAATATAATCCCCCAGTTCAAGCAGAAGACTCAGCTCGAATCCCGGGTCTCTGGTTGTCCCGTAAAGGGTGGCTACGATAGGTTCAACAGCAGGCTGAGATGTCCGCAAGGCAAAGGGAGCCAGACAGGTATCCACAATATCCACCCCAGCTTTGATGGCCTCCAGATAGATCATGGAAGCCATGCCACTAGTGTAGTGGGTGTGGAGGTGAATGGGGATACTGATGTCTTTTTTTAGTGTGGTAATGATCTTCGCGATATCAAAGGGGGCCATAATACCTGCCATATCTTTGAGACAGAGGGTGTCTGCTCCCATGTCCTCGATTTCTTTGGCCTTGGTGCGATAATAATCCAGGTTGAAAACCTCGCCACCCATACGCCTTTCGGTGAGAGAATAACAGATGGTGCCCTGGAAATGCTTGTCGTTGGCCTTAATTCTCTCAACAACCGTTTGAAAGTTTCGAAAATCATTTAAGGCATCAAAGACCCGAAAGACATCCATACCCGCCTCACAGGCCCTATCAACGAACAGTTTTGCCACGTCGTCCGCGTAATTCCGGTATCCCACCAGGTTCTGACCTCTGAGCAACATGGAAAAAGGCGTCTTTTTGATATATTTCTTCAGGGTCTTGATGCGATCAAAGGGATCTTCTCCTAGGAAACGATGCATCGTATCGAATGTTGCGCCACCCCATACTTCCATGGCCCAAAAACCAACACTGTCCATTTTTTCGGCGATGGGGATCATGTCTTCAGTCCTCATCCGGGTTGCGAGCAATGATTGATGGCCATCCCGAAAGGTATTGTCCTGAATTTTAATGGGGTTTTTTGGTCCTTCTTCCAAGAAATTATCCATGTCTGACTTCTCCTTCTATTATGTCAATTGATGAGCTCTTCTAGAGTGCATTATTCAAATTAAGGCAACCTGTGGTCAAATCAAGTACAAGTTCCACTTTTGTCCAATAACGGTGCCAAAATTCAGGGGTCTGGGGGTCTCTTTTCAAGCTCAAACCATTTGTCCGGAGGTGGTGGAACGGCACC
>CAZCCX010000277.1:0-1950 GCA_964497115.1 uncultured Desulfobacteraceae bacterium | reverse complement strand
TGGCCACTTCGGCCCTCGATTCGAGATGTTCACTCAGTGAAGAGCCTTGTTCTCCAAGTCCGCCAAGATATATGACTCTTTCAAGACGTGCGCGGTCTGCTGCTCTGACCATGTTTTGGGCGGCCTTTCGATCTGATTCAGCAAAATCCTTGCTCTAAGGGTTCATGGAGTGGACTAAATAGAATGCCGCCCAACACCCCTTGGTGGCATGAACCAGGGATTCGTAGTCCAGAACATCGGCTTGAACCTTCTTTACTCTGGGGTCGGCGGCCCAGGGTTTTGCCTCCAGCTTTGAGATAGAACGCCCGAGAACTCGTACGCTAAAACCTGAAGAAAGCAACTGAGGAACTAAACGGCCACCCACGTATCCTGTTGATCCGGTTACGAGTACAGGTTTTGAATGCATCTTCAATGACCTCACGGATTGTTGAATCGACCATAAGACCTATATAAATGCAGATGGCTCAAGATGTCACCCTCTAAATTTTGTCCTTGAACACCAGGCCCTTCAAATGCCTATTCTGAAAAGATTTGGATTCCCAAATCGATCCTCGTTTCGGCCGATGTGCCTTTTTTCTAGTGGTTGAGACGGACGGTATGAATTTTGAGTCCTTTAACAAGGATCATTAAATCCTTGTGACTTCGACTTCAAATGGAATGCTGGTTCGTCATCAATGAAAATTGCAATTCCAATATGGGAAGATAGAATATCGCCTGTCTTAGACGGGGCCTCGAGACTATTGATCGTGGAGATTGTGAACCAGAAAGAGGCATCCCGCTTTGAGACATATTTTGAGGAACAGGGATTACCTCACAGATGTGTTCGAATTCGGGGGCTCGGCATCCGGACTCTGATATGTGGTGCCGTATCAACGTCCTTTTCAAAGATGTTGGAGGCTTCCGGCATAAACATCATTTCAGGAATTTCCGGCCATCCGGAGGCTTTTCTGGATGCCTATCTCCATGGGAATCTCTATCATTCCAAATTCTTGATGCCGGGGTTTCATAGAAATAAAGCTTGCTAAAGAGTTCATTATTGTCTAGATATGGCCTCTGGCGTCTTTGTCGATTAGCTCTTTCCCGGTTGCCGAGGGACATCCCGCAAAACCGGACTCTTTCACAGGCACAGGAAAGACAGACGAGAAGAACAGAACAGTCGCACATGAAAATATGATGCGACCTCAGAGTATTTAAGACACGGGAGTCAAAACAACATCAAAGAGACAAACCAAGGCTGTGGATTGAATAGCCAGAAAGACCAGCAGGATATGCAGGACGCAGAGATCCGAGACACATTGGATCATATCAAAAACAAGATATTGGTGATGAGCGGCAGGGGGTGTGGGCAAGAGCAGTGTAGCGGCCTATCTTTCCGTAAGCCTGGCCAAAAGAGGGCATAAGGTGGGGCTGATGGACGTGGACCTTCATATGGGCCCGAGCATTCCGAGAATGCTGGGTCTTATGGGGATGCCACAACCCTCTGATCACCCCGGAAAAGCGGTTCCAATCAGTTATCTGCCCAACATGCAGGTGATATCCTTTGAACCCCTACTGGGAGAAAACAAGGATGTGGCCACAAACCTGGCTTTGTCCGTGAAGTCCCAAGTCCAGCTGTTGGACTGTGATGTGGAAGAGCCCAACGCCCACCTCTTCATCCATCCGGTCTTTGAAAAAAACGAAGCCATCACCACGCCGGTCCCTCAGGTGGATGAAAATAAATGCACGGTTTGCGGAAATTGTGCCGAGATCTGTGAGTTTAAGGCCATCGTGGTCATGGGTGAGGTCCTAGTCGAGGTCATGCCTGAATGGAAAGAAAAATTCTTGGAATTGTATGATCGTATTCAGGAGCAGGTCTCGAATAGGCAGGAGCATCCCTCATGAAAGAGTTGGTGATCATCAGCGGCAGGGAAAGCGGTCAAAGACATCTGGGAGAAGGTTACCGGTGAGCTC
>CAZCCX010000276.1:0-2022 GCA_964497115.1 uncultured Desulfobacteraceae bacterium | reverse complement strand
GTTCCACCTGATTTGGAGCTGGATGCCCTGGAGGTCTCGCGTCCCGACAAATGGGAGGCCGGGCAACAGGAAATACCTGGCACAGAAAAATTCTCTCTCGTGAGCTTCTCCGATGCACATTTCATATCTGATGTGGGCCGCGTGTCTACCCGGTTTCTCATGGAAAGTCCGGATTTTGATGAGATGCGAATGGCCCTTTTGGGAAAATCGGGAAGAAGGGTGGAGGGCTTGATTGCGTGAGATCGCCCTCCATATCATGGATATTATCGAAAACGGCCTGGACGCCGAAGCGAGTCTGATCACCCTGTCCATTGCGAAAGACGGCAAAGAAAAGGTCCTCCGAATCTCCATCAAAGACAATGGACGGGGGATTCCGGACAGCATGCTTGAGCAAATTACCGACCCCTTTGTCACCACACGCACTACGCGGCGGGTGGGACTGGGGCTGTCCCTGTTCAAGGAATCCGCCAAGAGGTGTGACGGCGAGTTCGATATCATTTCAAACCAGGGGAAAGGAACCGTGGTCCGTGCCTCCTTTCGAACGGATCACATTGACACACCCCCTTTGGGAGACATGGCAGGCTCATTGACCAGCCTGATCATGACACACCCTGAGGTTGATTTCGTTTATACCCATGAGGCTGATGGGAACAAATTTGAAATGGACACGCGTCAAATAAAGAAGGAGCTTGATGACGTACCTATTTATCACCCTGAAGTGATGACGCACATCGCCCGTTCGATTCGAGAGTCCCTTGAAGAGCTGAAAGCCGGGGAAAAAGGTTTTTGACGTACAAAATCCTTCGGTACACAGAAAACGTTTTTGTCTCCTGAGAAACCGAAGGCGAAATCATAGAGGGAGGAAGTAACATGGCTAAGCTGACCATTGAAGGCCTCAAAAAGCTCAAGGAAAATGTCAAGAAAGACACGGCCCTTCGGGATGGCGCTTCCAATGTAAAGATTACCGTTCACATGGGGACCTGTGGTATCGCAGCCGGTGCCAGAGAGGTGATGGACGCCCTCCTGGAGCAGATGGCGGAGACGGACAGGCAGGATATTCGCATCATGAATTCCGGCTGCATGGGAATGTGCAGCAGTGAGCCGAATGTGACCATTGAAATGGAAGGTCAAAAGCCCGTCATGTACCAGCATATGAATGCCAATAAGATGCGCCAGGTTTTCAAGAGGCATGTCCTGGCCGGAGAGGTCCAGACGGAGTTTGCTTTAGCAAGAGGCTGAAATAGCGTTCACTTATCCTGCAGCTTATCCTTCCTCCCTCCCGCTCAATCGGGACTGAAGAGGACGGATAAGAGCTTTGTGACGCCTCTCGCTGAAGAGCGGGAACTGCAGGGGAGTTTAATAAGGAGGCATAGAATGAGTTCGTATCGAACACACCTGCTGATCTGTGGCGGCTCAGGATGCGAGGCATCCGGAAGTCTTGCGGTAAAAGAGGCCCTCGCAAAAGAAATTGTTGAAAAAGATCTTCATAGGGAAATTCAGATAATCGTCACCGGATGTAACGGGTTTTGTGCCCAAGGCCCCGTGATGGTGGTCCAGCCTGACAACATCTTCTATCAAAAGCTGAAGCCGGAAGATATACCGGAACTGGTGGAAGAGCATTTTCTCAAAGGAAGACCGGTGGAACGGCTGTTCTACAGGGAGCCGGCCTCAGCCGAGACCATTCCCACTCTGAATGATATTCCTTTTTTCTCAAAGCAGGTCCTACGTGTTTTGAGAAACAAGGGGATGGTGGACGCCGAAAGCATTGATGAGTATATCGCTCAGGACGGGTATCTTGGGGCGGCCAAGGCGCTGCAAGACATGAAGCCCGAAGAAATCATTCATGAGATAAAGACGTCGGGAATCAGGGGCCGAGGTGGCGCCGGTTTTCCCACTGGAATGAAATGGGAATTCGCCAATAAGTCGGTGGGGGATATCAAGTACGTCCTCTGCAACGCCGATGAAGGCGATCCCGGCGCATTCATGGATAGAAGTGTCCTGGAAGCAGATCCCCACTCGGTG
>CAZCCX010000275.1:0-2092 GCA_964497115.1 uncultured Desulfobacteraceae bacterium | reverse complement strand
GTCCCAGATATACCTTCTATTATCCTGAGCAAATTCCATGACACTTGATAGGGGGGCACGGGGGTCTCTTTTCAGTTCCACCACCCAAAAGAGGCAAGAGCCTATAACCGCCCCCCAAAATGCCCAAGTCTCAATTGAATGGTTGGGCGTCCCTAATCCGAAATGGCTGCAACAAACGGCAGATTGCGGTATTTCTCATCGTAATCCAAGCCATACCCCACCAGGAACCTGTTTGGAACCTCGAACCCGACATAATCTATTTTCAATTCAATCTCAGGCTTTCTTGCCTCCTTTTTGTCCAATAGGGTGCAAACCTTCAGGGAACTTGGGTGCCTTGTGGTAAAGCTCTCCATGAGATAGGCTAGAGTGAGCCCGGTGTCTACAATATCTTCCACCAGCAGGACATCCCGTCCTTCTATAGACGTCTTCATATCGTATTGGATTCTGACAACTCCCGAAGAACTCATTTCACTGCCATAGCTGGAAACTGCAACAAAGTCGATACTGAGCTGGAGATCAACAGAACGGATCAGATCCGCCAAAAATATGACACTTCCCTTCAGTATCCCGATAATAATGGGGCTCTTATCAAAATAATCCTTTGTGATTTCAAATCCTAATTCTTTTACCTTTTCCTCAATCTGTGATTCACTGAGAACAATCTCGTGTGGCCTGTCTAAGACAGTCATCATTCTTCTCCCGGCAGCTACAATGGTATTTCAACTAGACATGATGAACTCGTGAAAAATCAAAACCCGTCACTCCCGCGAAAGCGGGAGTCCACATGTCTTAGAATACCTGGATTCCTGCTTTCGCGGGAATGACAAAAACGGGGCAAAATAAATTCTTCACGAACGCATTAAACATCACTCATGCTCAGGTACGATCCCCTTTTCCGCCGATCCAATCAGAACCCTGTCAATCTTTCCCTTCCCCTCTTTCTTGAGGAGAGACGCAACGATTCCTCCAGCGGTGAGCCTTTCTTCTCCTTCCGCCTTGTTAAGAAACACCATCCGCTTGGCGTCAGGTGGACACCCCTTCATGAGGCCCTTATCAGCCAGTATGACCGCGGCCACGGAACGCTCCGTCACAGGCGAACCTAAAGAGACCCCCGTCACTTGCGAATAGAATCGGGGTCTGAAGACCCAGCGGTCATCCAGGGGTTTCCCTATGGCATCAAGGCCTACAACGGCGATCACACACGTCGAGCATTCAGGAATAACGGGCTCGTGTTCTGCAGGGGCTTTAATGGGCTTTCGGGCAGCACCGTCTGCTTCCACGAGTACCCACTGAAACCCACCTTTCTTCATAAAGAACTCTATGGTAGAGGGTTTAAACCCTGCGAGCTTTCCCTCGGAAACAAGGCGCTCTCGGGCCGCGGTAATATGAGCTGTATGACGAAGAAATGCAGCGCTGTTTCTGAGCACCTCTTCGGGGTCTTCGGAGACAATAATGTGGGCGGATTGCTCTTCAGACGGCTCAAAGATTTTCGTTGTTGTCGTCGTCAGAACCGTTTCCTCAATGTGAGACAGTTCCGCCGCAAGACGGAACATCAGGGTTGTCTTTCCCCCTCCGCCGACAAGACTGATCACACCGCCTCCTTCCGGGAGCAGTTCTTCATGAAGCGATGTCATGGTCATCTGATAATCAAAGCGTCTCCATTCTATGAAGCGCCGAAGGCGCGCTTTACAAAATCGCCTGGCGATTCTATCTGTTATATACCCTCAATATTGCTTCAAGCACTGCCCGCGCCACGGCAAGTGACTTGTCGGAGATGGTTTCGCAGGATACGGCAGCACCCCTTGGGTCGATATCCCCGATCTTAACCTCCTTTGTCACATGAATGCCGGAGCGGATAAGCCCACGAATCTTTCCATCGATGGCGGCCCTTATTTCATGTTCATCAGTATGGCCGATCAAATCCCCGCTCTTAACCAGATCGCCGATATGTCCTGTCGCAAAAAAAGTCCCTTCAGCCGGAGCCCTCAAGACCCTCTCGTCCCTATAGCCCGCGACGTCTCCCGGAACCCCGGTGTCGGGCTCGGCTGCTCCGGACGAGATGATTCTCCCCATGTTGTGACCCCGATTTGTT
>CAZCCX010000274.1:0-2329 GCA_964497115.1 uncultured Desulfobacteraceae bacterium | reverse complement strand
ATGATACACTTACCTCCTTATGATGGTTTTGTTATTGAACTTGTTTCCCTGGACGGGCGCTAAGCCCTTGGCAGAGTCAAGGCAAGGCTCTTTGGGTGGGCACACTATGGTGGCCGGATATAGGCCCATCCCTCTGGGCCTGCTTTTTGACCACTTCCACCACACCTGCGGGAACGACCGCCACCAGGCCCAACAATGCGTCATTGCCTAACCCCATCTGACGTAAACTGTTGTCACAGGCAATGAAGCGAATACCCTTGGGCGCGAGCTCTGCAATTTGTTCTTTGTTCAAGTATTGTGTTTTGAGTAGTGCCATGATCCCTTCCCCATTGGCCACCAACTCCACTTCCACGTTATCTTCACCCAGGTCAGCAGTGAGGTTCCCGGTGTTATTAAGTGCCAGGATAACCCGCGCCCCGTTGCCTTCGTCAACATGAAATACAACTCGATACCTTTCCATATACCTTGCCCTTCAAATCCCTATCTTGAAAAGGCTCAGGCATGACCCTATGTTCCGAAAGTCCACCTCCCTTTCAAGCGAAGCCCCCAACCATTGCTAGAAGAACCTCACTATGGCTGGCTGAGAGTCTTCTTCAGTTTTTCCATCGCCTTTCCGAAATCTTGCCACTGTCCCTGTCCGACCGCTTCTTGGGCTTTTTCAAGCTCCTTTTTCGCGCGGGTCAATTCATCAGTCTGCACAGGGGCGGAAACCACCTTCCTCTCTGGCTGCGCCGCTCCAAACACGGCTTTGACGGCCTCATCGAGGGTTGGTTCCATGACCACTTTGTCGCCAGAAATGACAATGACCCGTTTGAGTTGGGGGATGTTTGTCCCCTCAGCGCTAAGGTATACGGGCTCCACATAGAGAAAGGCGTTTTCTATGGGAATGACAACCAAATTGCCGCGAATAACCCTCGAACCTCTCTGATCCCAGAGGGACAACTGTTCCGATATGAGCGTATTCTGATCGATCATGGCCTCAATCTGGATAGGACCCAAGATAAGCCGTTCTTTGGGCAGTTGATACACGAGCACATGGCCATATTCGGGAAAATCAGATTTCGATGCCATCCACGCGATCATGTTGTCCCTGTTTTGAGGGGTAAAGGGTGTCATAAGAAGGTACTGGAGTTCTCCCGTACCGGGAAGGCGCATCAGGATGTAATAGGGTAAAAGCCGAATTGCGGTGCCTGCATACTTTTCTTGCGCAAATCCCCACAAATCTTCCCGGTTATAGAAGACCTGGGGATCGGTCATATGATAGGTCCTGTACATATTTGCCTGAATGGCAAACAAATCCTCCGGGTATCTGAGGTGTCTTTTGAGATCCTTCGGCAAGTCTCCCAAGTCCTTGAAAATGCTTGGGAAGGCCTGTCGGTAGAGGCAAAGCACCGGATCTTCGGGATCCATGACATAAAAAAGGACGGTCCCTTCATAGACATCCACAATGGCCTTTACTGAGTTTCGGATGTAATTCAGGCTCTCAAAACCCGACTCTTGGTATGGCTCTGAATAGGGGAACCCATCGGATATCGTGTAGGCATCCTGGATCCAGTAGAGTCTCCCTTCACTGAGCACCAGGTAAGGATCTTCATCAAGTTCAAGAAAGGGAGCGATGGTGGCAACGCGCTCCTTTACATTTCTCCAGATCTGAATTCGACTGGTGGGGTCAAGGTACGACGTGAGCAGAATGTTAATGTCAGACTGGGTCCAGGCAAACAAAATCCTTTTCCAAAAACTATTTAGAGGGATACCACCTTTTCCCTGATAACCGGTGTAGACATTCTCATTTCCTTTCGGGTAGTCAAACTCCTTGATTCCGGTCGAAACAATCCGGTATCCGGGCATTTTCTCCCCATAATAGATGGCCGGCTGATCCACGGTAAGATCATACGCAGACGTGGGCGGAATATTTTCGATAACATACTGAGGCAGCCCGTATTTCGCTTTTTTCGAGACGAAATTCATCGCAAGGCCGTAGCCGTGGGTGAATTGAAGAGATTGGTTTACCCAGGTCCTTGCTTTTGGAGGAAGCTCCGGAGCCAGCTCCCGGGCGGAGAGCATCACCTGGTGGTAACCATCCTCCAGATGATACCGGCCCACATCCACGTTGTAGAATTTGTAATAGAGCCGGATTTCTTGGGTTTGCCGGTAGGTTTGCAGTATTACACGCCAGTCCCAAAGACGGATATTATCAATCGTCTCCTGATTTCTGGTGATGTCCTTCGAGGTAAGATCGCTCAAGGCAGGGTATTTTTTTTCCTCAATCTGGTCGAGCTGAAAAGCCTTCCGGGTAAAATCGATGTTGTGCTTCAGATAGTGCGTTTCG
>CAZCCX010000273.1:0-2340 GCA_964497115.1 uncultured Desulfobacteraceae bacterium | reverse complement strand
AGCCCCACGAACAATGTTTCCACAGCGACGGGAATTCCTTGTGCCTGTCCACCGGGCGCTGTCCACTTTGGGGGCGGTTACAGGCTCTGGCGTCTTTTGGGTGTGAAACTGAAAAGAGACCCCCATGCCCCCCTTTGAATCTGCAGCAGGTACTTTTATACTCAAGTTACTTCTGATACACGACACTAGATACTGGATACTGGATATTCAGAAATGCATGCACAATGAGGCCCAAGAACATCCAGTATCCAGGAACCAGAATCCAGAATCAGCCGACACTAGCAATGGTTCTTCATGTAGCAGCCTGGATCGAAAAATTAGTATTATGCAACCAGAGGGATAAAGGGGACAACCTATGGTGAACAAGCTTTGGGGAGGGCGGTTTCAAAAAGACATGGATAAGGCGGCGGATACGTTCAACGCCTCCATCAGTTTTGACGCACGTCTTTATACCCAGGACATTGAGGGCAGCATGGCCCACTGCCGAATGCTGGCCAAGCAGGAGATCATTGGTGATGAAGAGGCTACCCAGATCCTTGACGGCCTCCTGGAGATCAAAAGGGAAATGGACAGGGGGGAACTCCTGATTGATGAAGACCACGAAGATATCCATTCTCTGGTGGAGAAGGCCCTTGTGGAAAAGATCGGCCCCGTTGGAGAGAAGCTTCATACGGGACGAAGTCGGAACGACCAGGTGTCCCTGGATGTTCGTTTGTATGTGAGGGAGGCCATCCATAAAGTGACGGACCTTGTCAAAGAGATGCAGAGGGCCTTGGTCAATCTTGCCGATAAGAACATCGATTTGATCTTTCCTGCCTATACACACCTGCAGCGAGCGCAGCCCGTGCTTCTGGCCCACCATCTGCTGGCCTACTATGAAATGCTGAAAAGAGACCGGCAAAGGTTCCAAGAAGGCCTTCACCGGGTGAATATCCTTCCCCTCGGAAGTGCTGCGGTGGCCGGCTCTACCTTTGACCTTGACCGGAAGATGGTGGCCAAAGATCTGGGTTTTGATGCCATCTCTGAGAATAGTATGGACGCCGTAAGCGATCGGGATTTTGTCATTGAGTTCGTTTCTGCATCCTCTATCCTGATGATGCATCTGAGCCGCCTGTGTGAGGAGCTCATTATTTGGTCAACTCAAGAGTTCGGGTTTGTGGCCCTTCCGGACGCATTTTGCACAGGGAGCAGCATCATGCCCCAGAAGAAGAATCCGGACCTCCCGGAGCTGATCCGAGGGAAGACAGGGAGGGTATACGGACACTTGATGGCCCTCTTGACCACCATGAAGGGGCTCCCTTTGAGCTACAACAAGGATATGCAAGAGGATAAGGAGGCCCTGTTTGATACGTTCGATACCGTGGAACAGTCCTTGTTTGTCATGAGTCGTCTCTTGGCGGAGATCACCTTTCATAGGGAAAGGATGCAGAAGGCCGCCGAGGAAGGCTATCTGGATGCCACCGATCTGGCCGACTACCTGGTGGGGAAGGGAATGACGTTCCGAAAAGCCCATGAGGTCGTGGGAAAGATGGTCCTTTTTGCCGTGGACCAGGGCAAGGAGCTGAACCATCTGACTCTGGAGGAAATGAGAGACTTTTCCAGGCAGATAGAAAAGGATGTTTATGATTGGCTCGATCCAACCTCTTGTGTTAAAAGAAGAAATCTCCCAGGTGGTACAGGGCCGGAACAGGTCAAAAAAAATTTGGAAAAGGCCAAAAAGGAACTTAAATCTTGAATAACCCTCGTCTTCTCGTCTTCCTGTCCATCCTGGTGATCTTCTTGGCTATCGCGGCATGTGGAAAGAAAGCCCCCCCTTTCTTGTCCGAAAGCACCTTCTCTACCGGCGTGAACGATTTAACCGGTGAATGGGATAAAGGAGAAATTCTTCTGAAAGGGTCTATCTTGCCACCGCTGGAGTCAGGAGAAACCGCGGATCTCGTGAAGGGGGCCAGGGTCTATTACGCCCAATATCCCCTTGAAGAGGCTCCGTGTGCCGAGTGTCCCGTGGCGTTTCATGGCTACGACACTCTTGACCAAGAGGTGATTATAGAGGGAGACTTTCTGTGTCGTATGCCGGGTAAAGACCAAGGCAAGGTCTATTTCTTTAAGGTTCACCTTATTGGAGCGGAAGGTGCGATGGGTCCTCCTTCTAATACAGCCAAAATTGTTGTAGAATAAGATTCCTCGCCCCCAAAACAAGCTTTGTATTTATTTTCGATTCGGCAGAGGCCCCTTCGGCTCCGCCAACAGAGGTGGTGAGTTCAAAATGAACTACCCCGCCGCAGAGCAGCGGGGTATCAAGTCGTCATTCCGGAAAGCCCGAAGGGCTTATCCGGAATC
>CAZCCX010000272.1:0-2343 GCA_964497115.1 uncultured Desulfobacteraceae bacterium | reverse complement strand
AATAGCTTTGTCCACCCTCCGCAGTAGCCAGCTACGGAGGACGGGCTATGGAGGGTAGAAAAGCGGGAATCCTGGTATTCTGAGATGTTATAGAATTTTGCACTCATTTTCTCCAATTGTTGATGAATATGCAAGAGGTTTTTCATCATATTCTTCATCATCTTTTCTCAAAGACTTGGGTGTTGAATGCCGGATTGAAGCTTTTCAAATCGGATGTCCGGGGGGAATATTCTCATATATTCCTGAAGCCCCCTTTCCGTCAATAAAGACTCCCCTCTCAAAGTGCTTCAGTTTTACCTTGACAAGATGAGGCGAGCCCTGTAATGAGTAACCTCTTTATATAACTCATAATATTCCGAGCAAGTAGGTGCCGGGAGGATTAGCTGCTTATTTGACGCAGGCGGGTTGCCTTCATCTTTTCAAGGGAGTGCTTGCTGGTTAGGAGGAAAATATGAAGTCTTTTCTATTGACTATTCTATTCATTGGGTCGGTCCTGTTGAACTGTATGGAGTGTGAAATCATGGCTGAGGAGCAGAAACTGGAAGATGGGCTTTATGCGAGTATGGTGACCTCAAAAGGCAACATTGTGATTGCCCTTGAGTTTGAAAAAACCCCTTTAACTGTGGCAAACTTTGTGGGCCTTGCTGAAGGAACAAAAGAATTCAGTGATCCTAAGGGGAGAAACAGCGGCCGCTATTATGACGGACTGACTTTTCACCGGGTCATAGCAGACTTCATGATTCAAGGCGGCTGTCCTCTGGGGAGCGGTACGGGTGGTCCCGGCTATAATTTCCCAGATGAATTTGATTCAAGCCTCAAACACGATAAACCGGGTGTGCTGTCCATGGCAAACGCCGGACCCGGCACCAATGGCAGCCAATTCTTCATTACCCATGTCCCAACGCCGTGGCTGGACGGCAAACACTCGGTATTCGGTCATGTAGTGACAGGACAGGACGTGGTTGATGCCATTGAACAAGGGGATTCACTTGTAAGAATTGAAATCATTCGGGTTGGGGACAAGGCAGAGAGTTTTGCCACCGACCAGAAAGCCTTTGACGCTCTAGTGGCTGGGATGGAAGAACGGAAGGCAAACGCAGAAAAAGAGAGGCTGGAAAAAGAACAGACCATCATCAAGATAAAATGGCCTAATGCCACGACGACCGATTCCGGTTTGATGTACATGGTGCTGAAAGAGGGAAGCGGCGACAAGCCGGCCTCCGGCACAATGATTAGTGCCCACTACACAGGCATGTTTGTAGACGGCCGTAAATTTGACAGTTCCGTAGACCGGGGTGAGCCGATTCGTTTCTCCGTGGGGACCGGCCGAGTCATAGATGGATGGGACGAGGCACTCCTTGATATGAAGAAAGGCGAAAAGCGAATTCTAATCATCCCTCCTGACCTCGCCTATGGCAATAAGCAAAAGGGCCCCATACCTCCCAATTCAACCCTTGTTTTTGAAGTGGAGTTGGTTGATTTCTAATAGTCCGAATAATCCAAATTAGGCAAAGAGACTCAGCTGAGGTTGTGTAGATTTGAGAATGTCGCGGAATGAGATCGAATGGATAGAAGAAAGGACGCACATTTTAGTATATCAGTCTTTCTATTGAGTACCATCCTTCTGGCTCCCGGCCTTTTGGACCTTTCCGGCTGTTGTTTCATTGCAGGCTATAAAGTGGGAAAAGGCGCTGTGACGACAACGTACAAGGTGACCAAAGGGGCTACAAAGATTGCCATCGGTACTGGAAAAGCGATCTACACTGTAGGGGGGTTTACATTCAGGGTGGTCATGGCGCCTCTCAGCTGGCCCCTGACCCGAGACGAGATCGAAACCATTGACGGTCTGTCACCCAAAGAGGCCATCGAACAGGGTCGAGTCAAGAACGCGCCGTACGTCGTACATGGAAGAAGATATGCGCCCATGTCAGTGGAAAAGGCCCAGTATTACCGGCAGGAGGGTGTGGCCTCCTGGTACGGCGCTGAGACGCGAAACAAGAAAGGAGGGCACATGACAGCCAACGGCGAGGCCTTTGATCCCGACGGCTTCAGTGCCGCCCACAAGTATCTTCCTCTCCCCTTCCATGTCCGCGTGAAGAACCTTGACAACGGGCGATCCATTCTTGTTCGTGTCAATGACCGGGGCCCCTTCGTGGAAGGGCGAATCATTGATCTGAGCGCCGGGGCTGCTCGAAAGCTTGGCTTCTATAAGCAAGGGACCGCACGGGTCCGGGTGGAGGCTGTCGAGATTGAGGGGTGAGTTTTAAGGCTGAAGACTGAAGGCTAAAGGCGAAAGACTAAGGTTCTTCCGGTTAATGAGTACGATTGAAAGGAGTGTATATT
>CAZCCX010000271.1:0-2344 GCA_964497115.1 uncultured Desulfobacteraceae bacterium | reverse complement strand
CAATTATGGTCGTGGAATATTTTATTTAAGAGGCCTCCATGCAAGCTGGAGCCCTCTTAAAAGAGATAAATCCTTTTATTTGTCCGGATTAACGCATTCGAAATTGGCGGCGTCACTTATATCAGCGCTTCCTTTATACCTGGCCTGCTGGGGATAGGGGCATACCGGGTGGGTTCGGTAGACTTCTACTCTTCTTCCACCCATCATAGCTCCCCCTTTTGTGTGAGGATAAATGATTTTGTTCGGGGTTTTGCCTTCTTCAACCCACTTTTGAAGGGCTTCTAGAGTTTTGAAACCTTCGGAATCGGAAAACGCTTTTGTCCTATATTCCTGTGGATGAAGGGGATATGGCCTCTCTGATTCTAAGGACCACAGACCATTTGCGGCAAGAAGCCTAAAGGAATCCCACCCCGAACTTGTCTCTGTGGCCCGGACGGCCACAGAACGTATCCTGCGTGAACCTGTCCTTATCACCTGAGCTTCTCTCTCGTTCACTCGCTACTCATTAAACAAGAATCTCGGTAACCAGAGAAAGACCTTATAGAAAAAATCAACCGGCCCTAAAACAAGATAAGACAAGCCGCCCGATACGAGGAGGACGATCAGGATGATCATTCCGTAACGTTCAAGTCTTAAGTAGAGATTGTAGTATTTTGCCGGAAGAAATCTCATGACGACTTTGCTACCGTCTAGAGGTGGAATGGGGATGAGATTCAGAAAAGCAAGAAACAAGTTTAGGTAGATAACCGCTTGAGCCAGTAAAGAAAGCGGAACATAGACAAATGCAAGGGATGAGGGCACAAACTTATACACCAGCACCAAAACGAATGAGAAGACAAAGGCGAGTGCGAGATTCGACCCGGGGCCTGCCAACGCGACCCACATGGTTCCTTTTTTTATGTCAATATGTCGGTGAAAATTGTGAGGATTAAAAGGAACCGGCTTAGCCCATCCAAAAACAGGCCCTCCGAGAAAGAGCATCACAAGCGGCAAGATGACTGTCCCCATCATGTCGATGTGGGGAAGGGGGTTGAGAGTGAGCCTTCCCAGATTCTTGGCTGTAGGGTCCCCAAGTCTGTAAGCCATCCAACCGTGTGCCACTTCATGAAGGACGATTGAAAAGACGATGGGCACCACCCAGATGATGATCCTCAATATGAGATTATTATTCATTCCTGCCCGCTCTCTTTCTTGGATTGCAAGCCGTTAGCTGCGATCCGGCATTTTCGATGGGCTGATCGTTCGTTATTCTAAAAATGGACACGATACGTGATTTTCCTGATTGATAATTTGGAGGACTTCTGTATAGTACCAGAAGAGTCCTTTTTCCACAAGAATCTGTCATTTATGGGCATTACCCTTTGACCTATTCAACCAGTCAAGAAGGGGGGATTGAATGGATGTAAGAAGATCTGATTTTGCGGGGAGTTGGTATCCCGGAAATGAGTCGGACTGCAAAAAGGAAATTGAGGTATTCGTAGAGCACCATATCCCCTGTCCGAATGCGGGAAAAGGGGGGATAGGAGGCATTGTCCCCCATGCCGGATGGTACTTTTCAGGAAAAATCGCCTGTAATGTGATTCAATGCCTCAAGAATGATAGCACGCCCGATACCATTGTCATCTTTGGAAGGCACCTTCCTCCAAGCGGCAAAAACTACATCATGAGTGAAGGCTCATGGGCGACACCCCTTGGTGACCTGGAGATTGACCATGAGTTGGCTGATAGCCTGATCTCAGAATTCCCCTTTGTCGTGGAGACTCCTTCCTATTACGAACAGGACAACACCATTGAAGTGCAATTGCCCTTCATCAAGTACTTTTTCCCAAACACAAGGATACTGCCCATCGGCGCGCCTCCGGCCCTCCCTTCCCTCAAGATTGGCAGGCGGGTGGCCGAGATTTCGAAGAGTATGGGCCGAAAGATCTTGATTTTGGGATCCACCGATCTGACCCACTATGGATACAATTACGGGCACACCCCCAAAGGCGTCGGCCGGGAGGCGGTTGACTGGGTCAAAAACGAGAACGATAAACGGGCGGTGGATCTCATGATGGCAATGGACGCTGAAGGGATTGTAGAGGAGTCATTGAAGAATCATAATGCATGCTGCTCAGGAGCCGTGGCTGCGGCCATTTCCGCCGCTAAAAGCCTGGGCGCCCAAGAGGGAAAGAAGCTGATCTATTCGACGAGCTATGACATCAGACCCGATAACAGTTTTGTTGGATACGTGGGGATTGTGTTTTTGTAACAAAGTCATTTGGTTCATCCGGTTAATGCGCACATAACAATATGAGGTTACACCTCAGTTGAACAGCGAGCGAATGGTGATGAAATCTTTTCT
>CAZCCX010000270.1:0-2371 GCA_964497115.1 uncultured Desulfobacteraceae bacterium | reverse complement strand
TGGAGATTATCAGTGATCTGGAGCCGACCCCAAGGGGACCCTATGCCGGGGCGGTAGGGTATTTTGGTTTTAACGGGAATATGGATTTTTGCATTACGATTCGTACCATTTCTGTTATAGGAAACAAACTCGCTATCCAGGCGGGAGCGGGTATTGTTGCGGATTCATCTCCTGATGGAGAATATCATGAGACTCTAAGAAAAGCGGCCGCCATGTTCAGGGCGATCGAAAGGGCTAAAGAAAGATGAGATGCACAGGCCAAGACTCACTGAATCAAGTTCGCCCCTTCCAAGAGACCCCCGAGCCCCCATTTGGGTCGGACAGTTCGTCAAAGGGCTAAAGAGGGATAAACAAGCCTTGCATTTGGAGCTTTTTCCTTGCCGCCCCATTTTCGGTGTTCAGTGAGGTTGTTAAAGATGATTCTGATGATTGATAACTATGACTCTTTCACCTACAACCTGGTTCAGGTGTTCCAGGTGATCGGAGAAGATGTTCAAGTGCGGCGGAACAATAAGGTGGATCTCTCAGGCCTGAAGAGTTTGAATCCCGCCTCGATTGTCATTTCTCCGGGCCCTGGTTCTCCGGATGACGCGGGGATCTCTGTTGAGGCCATTGGTCATTTCGGTCCGGAGCTGCCTATTCTCGGTGTCTGTCTGGGACACCAATCCGTAGCAGCAGCTTTTGGCGGCAGGGTGATCCGGGCACAGAGGATTATGCATGGCAAGACTTCCATGATTTACCATGACGGAAAGACGATTTATCAAGGTATCCCCAATCCTTTTGAGGCCACTCGCTATCATTCACTGATTGTGGAAAGGGAGTCCTTGCCGGATTGCCTTGAGATAAGCGCATGGACCGAGGAGGAGGAGATTATGGGGCTTCGGCATCGTGAATGTGTTGTAGAAGGGGTTCAGTTTCATCCGGAATCGATTTTATCGGATACCGGCCCCAATATCCTTAGGAATTTTGTGGGCATTGCCAAGGGCGCATAAAGCCGTTCATTAAATCGGCATCGTCGCAGTAAAGCGACGAAGACACAAAGAACTAAAAAGAAGTCTCGATGACCGCATGAGCACTTATAAAAGACGAATTATGTTGTAGTCTTGGTGTCTGAGTATCTTTGAGGATAAACTGATTTACAGAAAATTTCGTTGCGAGGAGGACCACAATGATGATCAAAGAGGCTATTGCAAAGGTTGTGGAAGGGCATGACCTGACACAGGAAGAGATGGAAGGGGCCATGGAAGAAATTATGACCGGTAATGCCACTCCTGCCCAGATCGGGTCATTTATCACGGCCTTGAGGATCAAGGGGGAGACCGTGGATGAGATTACCGGCGCGGCGCGTGTCATGAGGAACAAGGCAACCAAAATCAACGTGGGCAATAACCTGGTAAACATCGACCGGGATGACATCAATTTGGATACCGAAACCATATTGGATACATGCGGCACAGGTGGAGACGGGACCCACACATTTAATGTCTCCACGGCAACGGCCTTTGTGGGTGCAGGAGGCGGTGTCAAGGTCGCAAAACATGGAAACCGGGCGGTCTCCAGCCTCTGTGGAAGTGCGGATGTGCTGAAGAATCTGGGCGTTTCCCTGGATATCAGCCATGAGGATGTGGGAAGGTGTATTCAGGAGTTAGGAATCGGTTTTCTTTTTGCCCCTCTCTTTCACGGGGCCATGAAATACGCGGCAGAACCCAGGCGGGATATCGGCCTTCGCACCATATTCAACGTCCTGGGCCCCCTGACAAATCCCGCCAATGCCACCGCACAGGTGTTAGGGGTTTATCATCCTGATCTCACCGAGAAGCTGGCGCGAGTCCTGGGCCGGCTGGGCACCCGAGAGGCCTTTGTGGTGTGTGGCGAGGGGATCTTTGATGAGATAAGCATCTGCAGTCCCACTAGGGTCTCCCATTTGAAAGACGGAAACGTGGAGACCTTTGAAATGACACCGGAACAGTATGGCTTCAATAGAGCCAACCCAGAAGAGATCAAGGGCGGCGATGCCCAAGAGAACTCCCGAATTATTCGAGAACTTCTGGATGGTGAGAAGGGTCCGAAGCGAGATATGGTTGTTCTTAATGCGGCGGCGGCCTTTGTAGTAGCGGGGCTTGACGAAGATCTTACTAGGGGCATTGAAAGGGCCAAAGATTGTATCGATTCCGGCCGGGCCAGGGACAAACTCGATGCTCTGATCCGTTTCACCCGGCAATGTGAGGTTCCTGGATGACAAAGGAGCTGTATTGTTGGGTCTCTCAATCATTTGGGATGACCTAACTTATAGCGAATTCAAAAGGTTTTTCATGCACTTGCAACTGAAACAGATACTTGCAGATAAATTAGGCAGGACTCTAAAGCTTTA
>CAZCCX010000269.1:0-2371 GCA_964497115.1 uncultured Desulfobacteraceae bacterium | reverse complement strand
TCTTGTGGCCTGCAATGTCAATAGCCTAGGGGTGTTTCAGGGAATCAAGAGAAGGGATGTCGTCCAGAGAGTTCCATGTGAATCAAAGGCTTTTTTCCTTGAAAAACAAACAGGTTATAACGTTTTTATACAATAATATATTCCTTTTGCATAACAGGGACGCCATAGGATTTGCCTCTTTCTCAGAACTTCAATGAAAGATCTGTCCCCGATTACCTGTGATTGGCGCATACTTGTAATGCACCTTCATCACCGTCTTCAAAAACTTCGGTAGACGTAATTGTCCCACCCTGATTGCAGGGACCGACAGATTCAAGAAAGGCATAGACATTCCCTGATTCTTTCGCGCCAAGACAAATCATGCTCATGCCCACCACGATGGCATGTCCGCTTTTCACCTCGACAGTGACGCCAAGGGGTACACGGTGACCGTTGACAAATGTCCCATTTCCGCTTCCCAAATCCTTGAGAAAATATTTCTTTCCACTCTGCCATAATACAAGATGGTTGCGGGAGACATAATCGTCACGGATTTGAATATCGTTATCAGAAGATCGTCCAATGGAGATGGCGGCCCCTTCAATATCAAAAGACAAGGTTTTGTCCCCTTTATTCATCACGATGCAGATTTTCATCTGATATCACCTCCCCTCAAATACTAGCTCTATCCTATCCTGGGAAATCTCTTTGCCAAAGGCCTCCTGTTAGATGTCACCTTTCTTTGTTCCAATAACTAAGTCTGAATATTGACCAATCAAATTCTCAACAGAAATCAATCGCTTTTTAGCAGTGTAAAAGCAAAACACATACCAAACAGGACCTATACTTATTTTTACTTACATTTCAAATAGTTATACGCATGTCACAGGAATGCCGAGAAAGTATGTGGAAAGGAGATGTCTGGTGATGAGAAATATAATTCCACCTGTTGGAAGTTTTTTACGCAAGTTGCCTACCAAGGGCTCGGAATCTGCGCACAGCCCTTACAAAGCCAGAGATGTAACATTCAAAAAACCAGGGCCCGTCTTGGCCCCTGCCCTCGACCGTGAGCTCCCTTTGGGTCTGAGCCTCAGGGTCGAAGACGGGCCGAGGGCAGACCGACCGAAATAATGAACCGAATTTGGCTCCTGGTCTCAACAAATGCCTATCATAACCCCGGATTCACCAGGTCCCCGAAACGGCAAGCGCCGAACCTCCTTGAACCCTGTACTAAGGAGCATCTCCTCAATCTGGCCTTGTGAATAGGTTTGTCCCTGTTTGGTGTTGACCAACATGTTGAGGGAGAAAAGGGCGGGGAACAGGGGGCCATCAAACGAATTATCCAGGATAAAATCATGGACCAAAAGCATGCCTTTGGGCTCCAGCACCGACACGATCTTCTCAAGAATCATCCGACATTCGGCCGGGCCTGCGGCATGCAGAATATGGGATATCCAAACCACATCATATCGTCCTTTAGGATCCTTCTTGAGATAATCCCCGGGCATAAAATCGATCCGATTCGACAACCCAAACTGCTCGATGATCTTTTTCGCGAACGGCTCGGTTCCAGGCAGATCATAGACGGTTCCCTTTAACTGCGGGTTTTCAAGGCAAAAATGGATCGCATAGGTCCCCGGCCCCCCTCCCAGATCCAGCAGGGATCTTCGCCCGGACAGGTCTATTTGAGTGGCAAGTTGAGGGGCAATGCCCATGGCCGAGTTGAACATGCCCATCAAGAACGGCTCCAGCCCTCCTCCACCGCTAGTGGCATCTTTGAAAAGCGGCGCGCCTTTCAAGACAGACTCTGAAAGTTGTTCCCAGGCCCCCATGAGATTGTGATGGTGTCGGATCAGATAACCGAAATATTGGGGGGATTCTCTATCGAGCAAGGTTCGGCTGGCCATCGTATTTGCATATCGATCCTCTTCCTTGCCCAGGAGTCCCATGGCGACCAGGGCGTTGAGGAGCATGGTGGTGCCCCTGGAGTCCGCTCTCAGTTTGTCTGCAATTTCATCAGCCCTCAGTGTATCCGCACCCAGGACGGTGAACAGGTCCAATTGTACCCCTGCGTGAAGAACACAGGCCTCCCAATATCCGTTGGATACGGCCATCAACTTTTCCGCTGTCCAGGTCTCCATATTCATCAACTCCGATCTAATCGATGGTTATTTGATTCTATTCGTCGGAAACGCCAGAAATTAACAAATAGGGCTGTTTCCTTTACCGTAGAAAATGCCAGGACTGGATAAATTCTCCGCCATCTATCTAGTGTCGTGTCCCAGAAGTAACGCGAGTAATAGAATACCTTCTGCGGATTTAATGGGGGGCATGAGTGTCTCTTTTCAGTTCCGCCACCCAAAAGACGCCCGAGCCCGTAACCGCCCCCAAA
>CAZCCX010000268.1:0-2407 GCA_964497115.1 uncultured Desulfobacteraceae bacterium | reverse complement strand
ATACAGGTTTCACCTGATTGGTTTTTCACAGTTGTATTATAAAATACGTATCAGAGAGAGTTCGCACGCACACTCTTTCCTCCCAGCCTCTGGTTAAATCCCCGACCATCCCAGGGGCATTTTGTTACCGCAGTCTTGAATGAGTCCCCCCGGTTAAGATATAGTCACACATGGCGATTTGGAGGATTCTCAATCATCTTCAGTACTGTCCTAGCGAGGACCTTCCTTCGTCAAGCCCCTCCCCGTCTCCGCCTACGGAGTCTCGGTTTGAGGGGCTTTTTTGCCATCCCTTTCGGTTTCATCCAATTCCTTGCCAAGAATACTGTCCTATTTCTTCAATAGCTGTATACAATCTAGGTATGGAACGAGATGCTTATGCTCGTTCCTCCTCTTGCCCCTCTAAGTTCGGCATCAACCTGGAATGCCTGGCTGGTCTGAAGCCCAGAGCACTCTTTAGCGTAGCTTGAGTAAAGCTATTTCTTTTGTAATCAATCAGTTATCATCAGTTTGAGGGGTGCGGTGCAGGGAAAAAAGAGTTGATGTTTTGACTGAAACATGAAACCATAAAGAATGAGCAGGAAACAATGCAAACTCCTTAATCTTCAATGCTCAAGCTCTCAGACAAGTGAGAAAGACGATCTTACGGTAGATTTCTTGTAGAAATGTGGGAGGTAAGACTGTGGCTGCCGCAATCGAAAGGAGAAAACAACCAAGAATCGATGTCAGATGGCCCGTTACCGTAATGTCCGATCAAGGGACTATAAGAGGAGAAACAAGAGACATATCGTCAGAAGGTGTCGCTATCTTTTGCGATGAACCATTACGGTTGGACGCATCCTACCATATTGCAGTCACACCTCCTGAACACGCAGCGCTGGGCGTCACCGGTAGGGTGACCTGGTCGGATCTATATGGGATGGAGGACGGTGACACTGCCGTGGGCATGGGGATCTGCTTTGTGGAACTTTCCGGGGAAGACCAGGTCTTTCTAAAACAAATCGTCTCCGCTCATTTCAACCAATGAGAGGAAGGTGTGAAACTACAATGTGTATTCGCATGACTCGATGACGTAAAAACCGGGTGCTGTATCTTTAAAAAATCAAACGGGGGACTTGCGACTATGGATGATACAGAGTTCCTGTCTAGGGTTGCTCTGTTTTCCCTTATAAAAAAGTCGGATTTAGAACGGATTGCCAAGCTTGCCAACCGTCACATATTCGATAGAGGTGATGTGATCATCAAGGAGGGCGAACCGGACAACCGGCTTTTTATCATCGTCAGCGGTGAAGTGGAAGTGATAAAAGGGATGGAAGAGAAAAAGGAAAGGCGGTTGGGAGTCCTTGGTCCTCTGAGCTATTTTGGGGAGATGGCGCTGGTTGATGACCTGGTTCGATCGGCCAGTGTCGTCGCCAAGGAGAAGACCCAAGCCCTCTCTTTGCACCAAGAGACTTTTCGCAAGGAGGTTGAGAGATCCCCAACCATTGCCTTCGAACTTCTTCATTTGCTGAGTCGACGTATCCGCGCGCTTGAGAAAAGTACAGTCAACATCCTAGGAGATTTCTTGCCGAGTTGTGCCAATTGCAGAAAGATCCGGGACAAAGACGGCTCCTGGACATCACTGGAAAAATATGTCTCCAATCATTGTGAGACCGAGTTTAGCCACAGCATCTGTCCCGAGTGTGCGGAGAGGCTATACCCTCAATTTTTTGAAAAGGAGTAGTCCTTAACCCAAGCCTTGATTTGATATTGTCAAACCGCGTCTTGCCCCGCATAGGGGGATCTTCGATAGGCGCGGTCAGAGTCATTTGTCTCTGCCTGGAATGAGGGACGCATCGGGGGCCGGCTATTTTTTCAAGGCCATATCTATTAGCTTAGTAGCTAGCGGTCCAATATTTAGGGTTTGTGAAGTTTGCAGGAGATTCCAAAGGGTTCTAAAGGTTCATAGGCGTAAACCCCAAATATTGGACCGCGGCGAAACCCAGTGGAACTCTTCTTGAGATATAGTCTTGAGAAAACACCCAGCGCCTCCTGAGCCCCTTTTAGGGGGCACAGTCAATACCCGGTCCTCCGGCCGGGATTCTTTATTCACTTAGAAGATCCTGGAATGCTTTTCCAATATCCGTGAATCGAAAACGAAACCCCATGTCCAATAGTTTTTTTGGTAAGACGTTTTGACCTTCCAAGAACACGGACGCGAATTCACCCATAACCATCTTGACGACAAAGCCGGGCGCGGCCGGCATAAAGGCCGGCTTTCCCAGGGCTTTGGCCAAGGCGGTTGTCATGTCTTTGTTTCGAACCGGCGTGGGGGCCGTACAATTCATTGGGCCTGAGACGCCTTTCCCCTCTATCACATATTCGTAAATCCGGGCAAGGTCTTCCTCGTGAATCCATGAGAAGTACTGCT
>CAZCCX010000267.1:0-2447 GCA_964497115.1 uncultured Desulfobacteraceae bacterium | reverse complement strand
AAGAAGATCCCAAAGCTATTCAATCCTTCCCCCCATATTTCATGGCTCTTGACATTTTTCGTCACACGTTCTGACAATTTTTGTCATGAAATCGGTGCACGATCTTGTGAAACACAGCTTGCCTGCCCGCGGTTTATCCGCCTCTGGAGGGCTAAGCTGCTTCATAAGCAAAGGGCTAATAGTTGGTATCATGCTCGCCCTGGCGAGATCGGCCGGCCTCAGACTGAGGCGTGTCCACAACATCTTAGAATCCCTGGATTCCCGCTTGCGCGGGAATGACAAATAAGGGTAAATGGGACTTTTTGCGAACGCATCAAGGCTTAGCTAAGGTTTTCAAATAGTTATCTTCCTTTGAGACGTCAACAGATGATATTGAAGGTTGGTTTTCAGAAAGGATTCTTCTTGATCTATCGTGACCGTTTGGGTATGGACAGGATTTCGGTAGGGGGCCACGGGAAAGGGCCTTGAAGTGCCGCTAAATCACTTCCCTGGCGCAGAGACCTGTCCCCCGCGCAACGCCGCGCGGGGAGCCTCCTGACGCGCCCCAAAGCCTCGGCGGTGGCGGTTGGCGTAAAGGGGCAGCCTTGACTTTCCACCTTTGAGAACCTTCAGCCTTCAGCCTAACCACCTAAAAATGCTTATTCATCAGAGCTGCGAAAACCCAATTTCTCCAGCCGGTATCTCAGGGATCTCATGGAGATGCCCAAGATTTGCGTGGCCTTCTGCTTGGACCCTTGGGCGATTTCCATGGCCTTGATGATATAATCCGTTTCAATCGCAGCCATAACCTTGTCCAACTCAATACCGTCAAACGTCAGGTCACTGCGACGCCTATTCTCCGGGATTGGGCCCTTCCTGAAGCTAGAAAGGGTCAGGCTCTCCGGCAGAACGATATTAGACGTTTCAAGGGCCACGCTTCTTTCTATGATATTCTCCAATTCCCTCACATTTCCAGGGAATCGATATTGTCTGAGAATTTCCATGGCATAGGCGGATATTTTTTTAACGTCTTTGCCCAGTTCCCGTGCGCATTTACCCAAAAAATGCTGGGCCAATATGGCCAGATCTCCGGTCCTGTCTCTCAAGGGGGGCATAGGGATGTGTATCACATTGAGTCGAAAAAAGAGGTCCTCTCGAAATCTCCCATCCATAACCCCCTCTTCCAGGTCCTTATTCGTGGCTGATATGAAACGGACATCCACCCTCTTTTCTTCCGTTCCCCCCACAGCGACAAATGTCCGTTCCTGTATCACCCGAAGGAGCTTGACCTGGATAATCGGAGAGAGTTCCCCTACCTCGTCAAGAAAGACAGTTCCCTCATGAGCGGCGTCAAACAAGCCTTGTTTATCAGAGACCGCACCGGTAAACGCGCCCTTTTTATAACCGAAGAGCTCACTTTCAATCAGAGTCTCCGGCATTCCAGCACAGTTAATAACCACAAAATGCCTATCCTTCCGAGGGCTTTCTCTGTGAATAGCCCTTGCGACCAGTTCTTTGCCCGTTCCACTCTCACCTGAGATCAAGACATTGGTCTTGGTCGGACCGGCACGTTCTATCAAATCGTAGACCTTCCTGATCTGCGAACTCTCACCGATCAAATGGCCAAAGTGATAAATGTCATCTTCTGAAAGATCCTTTCCCTTGCTATCAAAAAGGGGTTTCCTTGATGCAAGAGCTTCTCTGACGATCCTCTTAAAATCACTGACCTTGAAAGGTTTGGGGATATAGTCGTAGGCTCCCTCCCGCATGGCGTCTACCGCAGTATCGGCCGTGGCAAAGGCTGAAATCATCACGACCACAATGTCAGGCATAACCGACTTTGCCTTCTTTAGCACACCGATACCGTCCACATCCTTCATTCTAATATCTGTGATCAGGAGGTCGTATTCTTCTTTCTCAAGCAGTCCACAGGCCTCTTCACCATTTTCGGCCAACGAGACCTGATAGCCTTCCTTACTCAACATAATGTCGAGAAATTCCCTCATGCTCTTCTCATCATCGACCACAAGAATTCTATGCGTCTCCTCACCAGGCAATTGGACCTCCAAAAAAAACCTCCTTGCCGATAAACCGACAAGGAGGTTCTCTATACAATGGGACAATCAACTTTACCATGTGTAAGCGCGTCTGTCTTATTGTTTGTTTACCCTTTAGTTGCGTTTCGCTTATCCAATGACATCAAATAGGACAAGTCATAAAATCGCTGCGCGATTTTATATAACGCAGCTTAGCCGCTCAAGAAAAAAGAAATTCCTACCATTCAATGTTCCATTTTCCCAGAACCCAGTATTTCTCTATTCCCTTATTCCAATTGTGATGCCTTCGTAAAAAGTCCGTTTTGTCCCATATTTGTCATTCCCGCGAAAGCGGGAATCCAGGTATCCAAAGATGTAATGGGCTCCCGCTTTCGCGGGAGTGACGAGGATTTTGACTTTTTACGGGGTTAT
>CAZCCX010000266.1:2101-2523 GCA_964497115.1 uncultured Desulfobacteraceae bacterium | reverse complement strand
AAACTTGCAGTAGGTACTTCTTTGTCCGAGTTACTTCTGAGACACGACATTAGTCTTCCGGCTCTGTGACCATCCCTAGTTTATCTACTCCGGCCCTCTTGATACCCGCCATCACCTGGACAACAAATCCATAGAGGACCTCCTTGTCAGCCTTTAAGAGTATCTCGTTATCTTCGCGATATTTCATAATAGATTTCAATTTATTCTCAAGGTCTTCAGGCTTTATCTCAGTCCTTTCCAAAAAGATCCCCCCCTCCTTGGTCACGGTCAAGATCAGGGGATCCTCACTGGTCTTCACACTCTTTGCCGTTGTCTGTGGAAGATTGACCGCCACGCCCTCTATCATCATCGGGGCAGTGACCATAAAAATGATCAGCAATACGAGCATCACATCCACAAATGGCGTGACATTGATATCCGAC
>CAZCCX010000266.1:0-2091 GCA_964497115.1 uncultured Desulfobacteraceae bacterium | reverse complement strand
CAAACTCAGGAAATCGGATGTGAAGGTGTCCATCTCTGCCCTGAGCACCAGGACCTTCTGACTGAAATAATTGAATGCGATCACTGCAGGAATCGCCGCGAGCAGACCAGCTGCCGTGGCAATTAGCGCCTCCGAGATTCCCGGGGCCACTACGGCCAGACTGGCTGAGCCCTTCAACCCTATTCCCCTAAAGGACTCCATAATCCCCCAGACCGTCCCGAATAGGCCTATAAAGGGGGTCGTATTGCCTGTGGTGGCCAGAAAAGACAAGGCTGATTCCAGTCTATTATTCTGGTCAATGGTTGTGCGCTTCAGAATCCTTTCCACATTATCAAACATCCGCTGCATGGCCAAATCCCTGTCTGTGGATTCAGGATTGGATTGAATCCTGCTCATTTTCTTAAATTCCGAATAGCCGCCCTTAAAAAGATGGGCGACAGGGCTGTATATCAGATCGTCACATTCCTCATAAAGCGTATGGAGTTCCGAAGTTTCCCAAAATGTCTCTAAAAAGACGGCCGTCTCCTCTTTGGCCTTTCGAAGTTGTCTCCATTTCATGAAGATAATGGTCCATGACACGACCGAAAACAGAAAAAGAACCAGCAGGACAAATTTGACCATCAAACCCGCACCTAAGATCATCTGAATGATATCACTTCCAAATGCCCCATCCGCGGAGACAGCACCAGGGAGAGAACCAAGAGTTGTGAGCGCTATAGAGATCATCATTTCCTCATTTCATTAGGAATAGTCGTTTTTTCCATTATATACATCATGTCATTCTATGACTAGTGTTGTGTCCCAGAAATAACCTCTATTATCCTGAGCAAATTCTATGACACGTGATAGGGGGGCACGTGGGTCTCTTTGAGAATGGACAGCATTTCCCCTAATCTTTTGAAGGAGAAAAACCCATGCCGAGACATTGTCCGAAGGGATTCAACAACTGTATGCTCGTTTCTTCTCCACCGACCACCTTCTCACAACCTTCAGGGAGCACCATCAAAGCCTCTTTTTGCGCCATAGCCTTCAACCTGCTCCCTTGTCTTATGGGTTGAACCATAGCACCGTCCTCACCTATCATAAAATGCGCATCAAGAAATTGGGTCCAGTCCTTGTCTCCCCGGATGGTCTCTCCCGCACGAGCCCTGACCCAGGGAAAAGGCGGATGTCCACAACCTTCCATTGCAAGAAGCCCAGGCAGGGCCAACTGAGTAAAGGCCGTTTCATTGGCCGAAGGTGCTCCTGGCAGCAAAAAGAAGGGTTTCTCCTTTAACAGCCCAAAACCGGCACCCTTTCCCGGTTTCATTTTCACCTTATGGTAAACGCACTGCCAGCCGAGACCGTCAAGAACGCTCATGATCAGATCCCGTTCACTGCCCCATGCCCCACCGCTGGTGATAAAGGCATCCACATGGGGAAGGTGTTTCACAATAGCTGATTGAATCTCTTCCTTCCGATCATGGACCTGTTCAGCTTGATAGGAAATGGCAAAAAGGGAAAGCCATGAACATATTTCCACCATGTTGCTGGCGTACAACTGGCCTTCCGAAAGAGGGTTACCCGGAACCACGACCTCATCGCCCGTGGCGATGACCGCCACACGTGGGGCTTTTCGTACTGCCGCCTTTTCAAAACCGGCCGAGGCCATAAGCCCCAGACGGGCCGGGGTTATATGTTCACCTTTGAAGAGGACGATCTCTCCTTCTTGAACATCGGTTCCTTTTCGGAAGACATTTTCACCCGGCCTCACTGAATCGAAGCAGTGAACGACCTCATCTCGCCTGGAACAATTCTCCTCCATGACAACGGCATCGGCGCCATGGGGCATGGCGGCGCCCGTGGTGATATCGATGGCCTGGCCCCCTTTGATACTCAGGTTCGACGAAGTTCCGGCAACCATACGCCCAGCAACATCGAGTTGAATGGGGTTCTCTTTGCCGGCCCCCGTGAGGTCCTCCGATCTGACCGAATAGCCATCCCTCAAAGAGCTATCCACAGAAGGGCAGTCCACCTTGGCAACGATATCTTCCGACAGGATTCTTCCCGTCAACTCTTCCAGAAGGACTGTCTCCGTCTCTGTAGAAGGAA
>CAZCCX010000265.1:0-2607 GCA_964497115.1 uncultured Desulfobacteraceae bacterium | reverse complement strand
ATGAATGTGAACTTAAGGATTTCGATCGCAGCGGACGCCGAAGACCGGTCCCCATCGAGGGCTGCGTCATCAGTCAAGAATATGACACGGTCTTTTCCGCCATAGGCCAAGCCCCGGACCTTGATTTTACCGGATCCCTTGTCACCAAGTGGAATACCATCAGTGTAGACCGTCATACCCTGCTGACCAACATCCCCGGCGTCTTTGCAGGGGGGGATGCCGTCACCGGACCGGCCCGGGTTGTGGACGCCTTGGCACACGGCAAGCAGGCCGCGAAAGAGATAGACAAATACCTAGCACGGAAGAGGGGCGATAAGCCTCACGAGGAATACGTGGAGACCATCAACGTGACCATGAAAGTGCCTGAGGAAGTCATCAAGCAGGCCATGGCCGAGATGCCTAAACTCGAGCCCGCGGAGCGGATCAAGGAATTTGCGGCAGAGGTGGAGACCGGGTATGATGAGGAAACGGCCAAGAAGGAGTGTGCACGTTGTCTTCGGTGTGATGTCAAGCTGGACTAGAGACTATAGAGGCTGAGAACACGGTTACATTTTGAGTCCCCTGCAAAAAAGTGCAGGGGACTCTTTTTTTTGCCTTTTTTCCCCTTTTCAGAAGATGGTAGCAAGCTGTTTATCACTATGATATAATTAAAGATTATTTGAAGTCCTGGAGAAGCGGTTCGGGCAAAGGTAGAAAAGCATGGCGGTAAAACCCCATAATATTCCTAAAGGCCTGCATGGCATCAGGGACATGGCCCTTTTGCTGAATATGGCAAACACCCACCTTTGTGAAGAAGTGTATCTGCAAAAGGCCGGTCTCGCCATTGACAACCATCTTAAAGAACTTAGAGGTGATATCTCTTCTCTAAAGGAGAAGTTTCCAGGCAAATTCGTAAAGGAAGTGGACACTGATCAAGTCATTGAGAATTTTCAAGGAATCGTCCGACGGTTGCAGGAGCCTGACAAAGAAATACTCAAGAAATGCACAACCGGAGCGTTAGGGTTGGAATTGGAGAACGTTGTCAACGTCATGGGACACGCCATAGACGCCATAAAGAGCCAGGTGGAAGGAGAACTCGGCACTTACTCAAAGGCCGAATCTGTTCTGGCGCTTACGGGATGGATCAAACCCATCGGGCATCAACTCTTTGCTCTGTCCACCTTGACGGTCAAAGTCACGGGCGCGGCGGTCTCGATCTTGCTCGTAGTCTTTACCTCTCTGTTCCTAAGCATGGATTCACAACAAGATCTGCTCAATAAGGTCAGTCAATACCGAACCCATATTCAAGGGCAGCTGGAAATTCTCTCAAGCGCCGATGCTGAAAAAGAGAGAATCAACAAAAAATTGGATATGATAAGAGAAGGTGAGTTAAGTCGCCAGGAAAGGACCAGCACATTAGATCTAACCCTGGAAATTCATGAAATCAATGAACAGGCATTCTCTGCCCAGGCGGAGATAGATGCCTATCAGAGAAGAATTGATGAAATGGAGGAAGAGATTGATGAAATGAACAAAAAACCCTTTATCAGGAGACTTTTCAGGCTCTAACCTTAAGTCTTCAGTCCTTAGCCTTCGCTCTTTGACCTTCAGTCTTCAAATCATATAATCCCTGAATTCGACTTTGTCCCGTCCCTTGGCCCTTCTCACCTCATCCATTCCCCGTCCCTTTAGAGAGATCTCCGTCAACTCATCATTTTTCGCATCGCTGTAAGAAACGGTCATGGAGGCTGCTAATTCTGCAAGCTCAGGGGACACATCTCCTGAGGCAAGGACCGTGGGGCCTGGAACAGACATGGTGCTCAACAAAAGGTCACCTTCTTCCCACAAGGTGTGGATGGCCTGGTTTTCCTTTTTGTTTCTACCCACGACGAGTTTTGTATTTGGACCAAGACGAAAATGGCGACCGACTTTGAGCAGTTCAATCTCCCTCAATTCGAAGTCGGGCCTTGCAGAGAGGAGGTCTTTTAAACGGCGTGAAAACGTTTCGTCGGTCAGTATACAGCCCCCTTCGGGAGAAGGGTATTCCTTGATATGAAGTCTTTCAGCGAGCTCCATCTGCGGTTTTCGAGACCGGCCGGAAAAACCCATCAGCTTCTCCCTCTCAACCCATCCCCTTTCCTCAGGGATCGTCGGCTGCAGTCTCTTTGCCGACAGAGGTCTCAGGAGCAGACCTTGGAGCCCGCTCTCACACTCTACCATAGATAAGGCCTTTATGTTCTGAGACATGGGGCGCTGACCGACAACTTCGCCAGTGATGACAAAGCTCGCCCCCTCTTCTTGGAGCATCTCTCCTGTGATACGGATCATGAGGGCATGGCAGTCAATGCAGGGATTCATATGCCCTCCGAAACCATGTTTCGGATCTTGCAGCATACTGAGATACCGATCGGTAATATCAACGATTTTGATGGGTAGATTGACGGCTGCAGCAGAATCTCTGGCCTTTGCTGAAGAAAAAAAGGGGGTTTCAAAAAAAAAGGCCAGGACTTCAACACCCTGGGCCCTTACGAGTTCTGAAGCCAGTATACTGTCCAGCCCTCCTGAAAAGGCACATAAGGCTTTCACTCTATAATCCAACCCTTCTCAATTCTTCAGCCAATGCCTTCT
>CAZCCX010000264.1:0-2659 GCA_964497115.1 uncultured Desulfobacteraceae bacterium | reverse complement strand
TGTGAGGTTAAACAACAAGTCCATAGGGCGGGTTCTGTGTACAGACAGGAATCAGCCATTGAGGCCCACCATAGAGTTGGTGCATGATAGTGCGGGACATAAGATGTTGAAACGGGAGCTGATTCAGCTTTCTAAGAATCCGTTGCTCTATATTACCGAGAGTCTTCATGAGAAAGATATTTCCTGAGGATTTTTTTATTTTTTACATTTATGAGGCATAGGAAATTATGATGAAGCGAAGTTGTTCTCTACTCCTCATTCTTCTGGTGTTTTGTGGTTTGGTCTTTTCTATTTCATCCTGTTCTTCATCCACGGCTGTTATGGGGACGCCTGTAAAGGAATTGAACCTTACCGAAGGCAAGGGGGTTGTGACGGAGGTTGCGAGCCAAGCGAATAGGGAGGAGGTTGCGCAATTGAGCCGTGTCAAGAAGAATGAGGTTTTTAGGGAGATTGCGGGTGTTTCGGAATACCGGATTGGTCCCCTTGATGTCTTGGAGATCAATTCCTATATCGGGGACAAGATGAGCACAACGTCTGTGACGGTGAACAGCAGGGGGACGATTTCGTATTCATTTATAGACGATCTGGAGGCTGTGGGTCTTACGCCCAGCGAACTGGACCGTGAGATTACGGAGGGTCTTTCCAGCTATATCAGGAATCCGAGAATAGACGTATTGGTTAAGGAATTTAACAGTAAGAGTGCTATGGTATTAGGGGAGTTTGCGTCTTTGCGGACGACCAATTATATTCAAGCGGGGAGTGGGAGGATTTCTTTGAAAGGAAGAACGACGCTATTGGATTTGATTGCTGAAGCAAGAGGATACACCACAGATGCGGATATTAAGAATACGAAGCTGATCAGGGGTGGTCAGGCGTATCTTATCAATCTGTTTGATATTATTGAAAAGGGTGATCTGACTCAGAATGTGATTATTGATGACGGAGACACGGTCGAGATTCCGGAGTTACCCGAATTTGGTGAAAGGGTGTATGTTTTGGGTGAAGTGTTGAAACAGGGGATATATCCTCTCAAGGATGCTGAGGATTTATTGGCGGCGATATCTTTGGCTGGCAGTTTTACGAGGTATGCGAAGGAGGAGAACACGCTGGTGATGAGGGGGTATGGCCCGGACAAAGAGCCATTGGTGATGATGTCTGATCTAAATGCCCTGTTAAGGGAGGCGGATCTGGGGCAGAATGTTAATCTTGAGGATGGGGATTTGGTTTATGTGCCCCGAATGAGGATAGGGGATGTTAACGACTGGGTGGAGAACATGAGGCCGATTCTGGATATTATACTTTGGCCTGGTGAATTGGGCAGATACTATTTTGACGAGGACGCCCTCTTCGCCGTTGGAGGCGGCAACTGATCAAGATTATTTCAGTCCCCTGCAGTCCAGGGGCTGAATGGTTACGAAGGGCAAGGATTTATTTTGGCGCAATATGATATAAACCTTAGAGAATACTGGCGTATCCTTAAGAAAAGGAAACTCGTCGTCATCTCTTTCGGTGTAGCATTGGGTTTTCTCACTACCGTTCTGGCTATTCTAAGGGCTCCTGAACCCATTTATACGACATCCACGCTTATTGAGTTTGAACAGGCCCCTGCGTTGGAAGGGGTGTATTCTACCGGTTCCTCCTCTGACTCCGATGACATAGACACTCAGATGACGGTGATCAAGAGTTACGCGATTTTCCAGAAGGTCGCCGAGAAGATGGGACTAATCCCTCATGGCGCCGTTAGGGAAGACGGGCAACTCACAGAAAATGTCATCCCCATCATTGAAAGTCTCCAAGCCAGGGTTGATGTGACCAGAGAAGGGTGGACCAGTATTCTCAAGATTTCTGCCACGGACAAGGTCCCAGAAACTGCAAAAGAGTTGGCTAACACTGTGGCCTTAACCTACCAAGAGGTTCACGGAGAAGATCAGCTGAAACTGACGAACAAAAGACTTCAACACATTGCTGAACAACTTGCCGATGCTCGGAAAAGGCTGCGAGAATCAGAGGATGAATTCAATAGATTCAGTCAGGAAAATGAGTTGATTTCCATTGATCTGCAGAGTGAAGGCATCCTGCTAAGGAGGCAACAGATCCAAGATGAACTCAGAGCGGCCCAAAGAAATCGAGAAGGACTGGAAAGCATATGTCTTCGGTTAAACCTGTTCACTGAAGATGCATCCGGTTCCGGCCAGGACTTTTTTTCACCCACCGCCAATACTCAGTACCAGAACGCTCACAGCGAGCTCGTGGAACTGCTTCTTAAGAGAGATACCCTGCTAAAGGATTTTACGCCCAAGCATCCAGAGGTGACGGCCTTAAGCAACCAAGTCACTGAAACAGCACAAAAAATGGTTATCCTACTCGAGTTTCAGATTGCAGGCTTTGAAAAAGAGGAGCTTGATTCAAAGAAGGAACTGGAAAGAGTTGACAGCAAAACCAAGGTCCTCATGGACAAGAAACTGGAGTATGACCGATTAAGAAGACAGGTAGACCGTGAGGATGAAATGACCGCTCTTCTAGAAACAGAGCAGCAAGAAGCCCTGATTCGACGGTCGGAAAGCCCGGAAGAGGTCAAGATTGTCAGGCCAGCCCTTTTGCCTTTATTCCCAACGAATTCCCCAAGGTTAGTGACTACGGGGGGCACGGGCATTATTCT
>CAZCCX010000263.1:0-2713 GCA_964497115.1 uncultured Desulfobacteraceae bacterium | reverse complement strand
CTCATTTTCTCATATATGGCAGCAGCCCGCAGAACAAGTTTTTTTGCTGCGGACCTCGTATGTGCCTGTGCGGAGACCTTCTCGTCCCGAAGATGGGGACGGGTAAGGGCGGAGGATTCTTGTGGGTTTGAACTTGAAAAGAACCTCCCGGACCCCTGGTTCCGAAGCATATAAGGGAACCTGAATTTCAATGCAATCTGACGAACATGTCAACTCGAGCGTTCATGTCTACCAAGAACCGTTCTTAGGTTTTTCTTGGACAGCAAAAAGATACTACCGGATTTCACAGTAAGCCATTTTTTGGGGGTCTACGCCTTTGAGCCCTTTGGAATTTTCGATGAATCATTTGAACCTCTAGTATTGGCTCGTCCCGCCACGTCGTGGCGGGAACTACTTCGTTGATATAGCAAAGCCTTCGGACTCTGACTCCCGTGATACGGGATCTTCGATGGTCCCAAAGGATCAGGTTTCTTGAATCGAATCAAATAGAGATAGATGGGCTACTATCTCAATATCCCTGCATCTGATTTGGGTAGGCCCCAGAATCGGACATCCCCTAATCAGTTTTTTCCTTGCAAAATTTGGATCTCAATGTTAAATAATTTAGTTTACATTTTTCATTTGCACTCTCATACTCTCCTTTCCCTAGCAAAACCACGATTTTCAGCAGGGTAAGGGTTGTGGAGAGCCAGAAAATTCACACGTTCAGGATAGACCCCGGTACCCCGCCCTATGGGAATGAGAAACACATCTGAACGGAGGAAGAACCGCGGGATCGAGGCCCTTGGGGCCTCGAAAAAATGAGGAGGTTTTCATGGCAGTATCGCTCAACATGAAGGAGCTTTTGGAAGCTGGCGTCCATTTTGGACACCAGACACGGCGTTGGAATCCGAAGATGAAACCGTATATATTTGGGGCGCGTAACGGGATTCATATCATAAACCTTCAAAAGACAGTAGAACTTTTTACGGCTACAAGCAATTTTGTCACCAGTACGGTGTCGGAAGGGCACTCCGTACTCTTTGTAGGGACCAAGAAACAGGCTCAAGAATCCATTATAGAAGAGAGTGAACGCTGTGGCATGTTTTATGTGTCCAACCATTGGCTCGGCGGCACCATGACCAATTTTCAAACCATCAAAAAGAGCATCGCCCGTCTTAAAGAGTTGGAAGGCATGGTAAGCGACGGGACCATCAATCGATACACGAAAAAAGAAGCGCTGAAGATGGAAAAGGATTTGGCAAAGCTGCAGAAGAACCTGGGAGGCATAAAAGATATGGATGGTCTGCCCGGGGCCGTCTTCCTTGTGGACCCCAAAAAGGAGCATATCGCCGTAAGAGAGGCGAGAAAACTGGGCATCCCTGTCATTGCAATCGCAGACACCAATTGCGACCCAGATGACATAGACCACATCATCCCCGGTAACGACGATGCCATCAGGGCCATCAGGCTCATCTGCTCAAAAATTGCAGACGCCTGCATCGAAGGACATAACTTGGCAGAAGAGAGACTCCGGGCAGAAGCCGAGTTGAGTAAAAGAGCCGAGGCGGATAAAAAATCAGAGGATGAGGGCAAAAAGGAACTCTCCACTGAAGAGGAAGGGAAAGAAAAAGGCCCAGAAATCATTTTAATCTCGAAAAAGGAAAATTCTAAAACCCAAGAAGATGTTGTGGAGGAGTCATAAATTGGAGATAACTGCATCAGCTGTAAAAGAACTGAGAGACAAGACCGGCGCGGGCATGATGGACTGTAAAGCGGCCCTCAAACAGGCCAACGGCGACATGAACGAAGCCATCGATTATCTAAGGAAGAAGGGGGCCGCTACGGCCCAAAAACGGGGAGGACGGGCAACCTCCGAAGGTCAAATTCAGTCCTATATTCATGCAGGGAATAAGATCGGTGTCCTTGTGGAAGTAAACTGTGAAACCGATTTCACGGGAAAAACAGAGGACTTCACTGAACTCGTCAAGAATTTGGCCATGCAAATTGCCGCCACCAGTCCTATCTCTGTGGATCGGGAAGGGATTCCTGCCGAGACATTGGACAAAGAAAAAGAAATCTACGCTGCCCAGGCAAAGGACTCAGGAAAGCCGGAAAAGGTTATAGAAAAGATCGTCGAAGGAAAATTGAAGAAGTACTATAGCGAAGTCTGTCTCCTGGAACAGACGTATGTAAAGAACCCTGATATCACAATCCAAGACCTCTTGCACGAAATAATGGCCAAAACAGGTGAGAATATCACCATAAGACGATTTGAACGTTTTCAGCTCGGAGAGGCTGATGAATAGCGCCACGCGCCCCCGTTACCGGAGAATACTGCTCAAGCTGAGCGGGGAAGCGTTAATGGGGGAAAAATCCTTTGGTATTGATCCTACCGTTCTCAACACGATTGCCGGCGAAGTCCACAACATTCGCCAATTGGGTGTGGAAATCGCGGTAGTCATTGGGGGTGGGAATATATTTAGAGGATTAAGGGCATCGGAATACGGCATGGGCCGGGTTCCGGCCGATAACATGGGCATGCTGGCTACTGTAATCAACGCCATTGCCTTGGAAGAGGCCTTGAAGAGTATGGGTTCAGAGACGCGGGTCATGTCCGCCCTTGATATGAACAAGGTCGTAGAACCCTATGTTAGAGAAAGGGCTATCAGCTATCTCGAAAAGAATCGTGTCGTCATCTTTGGGGCTGGGACAGGCAACCCATATTTCAGCA
>CAZCCX010000262.1:946-2729 GCA_964497115.1 uncultured Desulfobacteraceae bacterium | reverse complement strand
CAGGTCGGGAAAGCCGAGGATACCGCATCTCCTTTGTTGTCAAGGGTTCGCGGTAGTTTACTACAGCTTCACCCTTGACGCCGCGGATCTACAGCATCCTCAACTTTTGCAACGTTAGGGTTCAATCAAGCTGAAAAACAGTAATAAACGCCGTAGATGCCTTAGATTTGTCTTCTGTAAATCCCGTGGCGATCAGCGAGCTTTTGTGAATGTCCACGGCCCGTATGCGGGTTTCCCATGCCTTGTCCAGAATCAGAGGTTCCGAAGACGGGAGGAGGGTCCCAGACTCGAATGTCATCTGTTGAAGAAAGCCTTTCCACTGGAGACGCTCGTCTTGAAGGCTTTCCATGCGGCCCCCGATGATCAGACGTCCCGGGCGAGTGGGATGCGCTTCCACTACCCGAAGTCGTGTGGAACCTGCCCCGGTGAAACGGTAACGGGAGATCAATTGCATATCCCCCTCCTTTGCCCCCCAGACATCGAGCAGGGCGTAGGAGGTCTTTCCCTGATCGATACGGCCGCCAAGAACCAGCTCCTGGCGCCCGTCCCCTGTCATGTCTGTGACCGTCGCGTAGCGATAGCGACAAGATCCCAATGAATCCAATTCCTTCCAGAGAAGGCTCTGATCCGAGAACACGGTAAAGGCTGCATGTTCAATGTCATTTTCAACCGTCCGTCCGGCAGCAACCACTTCCAACTTACCGTCTCTATTCAAGTCTTCGGCAGTCAAGGCGTTTATTCGAAAGCGGAGGGTGTTCAGCCGTGTTGGGTCAAAGCCTTTTAGAGGAGAAAGATGCCCTTGCGTCCCGATTGAAAAAATTCGAATGTCGGCGTGATCCCGGTCGTTTTCTCCTGAAAATCCGCCATAGACAATCTCATTTTTTCCGTCTCCATCGACATCGGCCTGAATGAGTGGATACCCATGGGTATACGCGGTCTCAGGATCCGAAAACTCGATACTGTCTACCATATTGAATGTGCCCTTAAACAGGTATGAGCGGATGAACCCGATTCCCCGATTTTCCGGGCCACCTTTGCCGTTGACAACAACAAGATATTGGTCTGATGAAGGCTCTTTGATACAGACCATAGAACGGATTCGGGTATCGCCGGTTTCACCTTTATCTCCGATACTGAAGACCTCCCGGGCGATTTCTTTGTGGCGATCATCGGCCATGGAGAGCGCGATGAGCAGTCCTTCATTTCGTCCGTCATGATTGATTTGTCCAACGGCAAGGAGATCAAACGCACCTGAGGATTGAGGATTGATGGCCTTGACTGCGTAGAAGCGCATATCTGGAATTTGTATGGAATTTGTCTCCCGGAAGGCATGAGCCGGAGTCTGCAGGCCCATCATTACGGTGATTAATAGTAAAATCCTTTTCATTATCCTCTCCTTATTCAATGACCTTCATACACATTGGTTTGATCGAGGTAATCTACTCATAACAGGCGTCCATTTCAAGGGATTTTCTCCAAGATAGAAAAACAACATCCCTGTTCAGTGGAACAGAGGTGATTTGTCTAAGGGTTTTCTCGTTGACGCAGAGGGCCGATTTTCATAAACTTCGGCTTATCTAAAGCGGTTTCTCTTCTCACACCGCTTCGTTTGTCCAAAGGAATGAACCGGGAGGTCATCTCATGGGACTTTTTTCAGCCTACACCGGATTGTCTCGTATGAAAAAGGGTGCCATTGTCGCCGGTATCCTGATTCTTCTCTATGCCATTTTAGGGTTCTTTGTCGCCCCATCGATTCTCAAGTCTCAGCTCAGTTCACGTATCT
>CAZCCX010000262.1:0-936 GCA_964497115.1 uncultured Desulfobacteraceae bacterium | reverse complement strand
AGGATGAACCCCTTTGCCCTTTCCTTGACTGTGCAGGGCTTTGAACTCGACGAGCCGGCAGGTGGTCCCTTTGCGGGCTTTGAAGAGCTCTATGTCAATTTTCAGGTGTCGTCCCTTTTTCGTTGGGCCTATACCTTTGACCGGATTGAGTTGATTGGGCCGCACGGACTGGTGAAGGTGCTGCCGGACGGAAACTTGAATTTTTCAGATCTCTTGGCCCCCTCGGATTCTCCTGAGGCTCCTTTGGTCTCCCCTGAGGCATCGTCAGATCAAGAGAACACCCTACCTGCTGTTTTGGTCTTTCATCTGAACATTGCACAGGGAAGGTTTGTATTCTCCGATCTCTCTCGCCCCACCCCCTTTGAAGCCTCTTTTTCACCTGTCCAAATCACACTGGAAGATTTCAGTACAAGGCTGGACAGTGAAGGTCCCTATGGTTTTACGGCCTCCACCGGGGAGGGAGAGAGTCTCCACTGGGAGGGTAGTTTTTCCGTCAATCCCCTTCGTTCAGAAGGTCGGCTTGAACTGATAGGCATCAAGACCAGAACGCTTTGGGAGTACTTTCAGGATCAAGTGGCCTTTGAGGTGACCGGCGGTTCTGTTGATCTGGCCTCCACATACCATTTGGATGCAGGCGGCGACAATTTTGAGCTCAGGCTCACAGAGGGTGTGTTGAACCTTAAGGAGTTGAAGGTCTCTGAGAAGGAGGGAGGGGTTGAGCGTATTTCCATACCGAGTCTGTCCGTTGAGGGCGCCGACGTCGACTTAAGCCGGAAAAACGTCGTGATCGATTCTGTTCGATCTGAAAAAGCCCGCGTGGTGGGATGGCTGGATGAGGAGGGCGTTCTCAATTACAGCAAACTCTGGGTTACGCATGAAGAAGAGGAGGCATCAGACCGGAAAACGGCGGCATCTGTCGACTCAAGTGTTGACACA
>CAZCCX010000261.1:0-2750 GCA_964497115.1 uncultured Desulfobacteraceae bacterium | reverse complement strand
TCCCTGATCCCTTCAATCATAGATTCCTGAGGAATAATGTGGCCGATACATCCCCTGAGAGTGCCATTCTCAGTAAGGGTAACAAAGGTGCCGCGGTTTTCGGAAAACTTCGGTGACTGAAAAGTTCCGGGCTGTCCCTCCCCTTCTTGCCCCCCAAGTCTTTCTTCAATGGTCTGCCTCGCCACAGAAAGGAGGTAGTTCCCCTCTGCTTCTGTCAATTTGTCCGTGTCGACCATGCCCCCCTCCTTCTTTTTTTTTTCATCAGCTGAACTGTGTGCAGACATGATCCTAGATAGAGGCTGACCGGCCTCTTCAGCACATGCCGCGTGAATTCCCGGGCACAAAAGGATGAAGAGTAGCAGAAAAGGGAGACAACCAATAGAAGTATGTACCCAGGATGTTATGCGAGGCCCTTTCAAATTCATCTATTATTACCTCCCCCTCTTCACCCTCCGCAGTCCCGCTTGAGCGGGACAAAGGCCAGGCAGCCTTCTACCTTCACCTCTTGAATTATATTAGTTCGAACCTCCAATGTAAAGCAGGTTGCCATTTCCCTGATCCATCATCAAGGTGTCATCTGCTACGTTGCCTTCGATCGCTTCTCCTTGCGGCGTATTCCTTATACGCCTCAGTCGGCGCTCCTCTGCGCCTTGCATCTAACACCTTGCTGGTGCCCAGGGCTCTCCCAAAATCCACTTTCATTAGTACATAGACGGAAATTTGACGCTGGATTTTGACATTTCCATCCGGCTTTACTATAACCTCGGTTGAGCGGTTCCGGGTTCAACGTTCAGTGTTGAAAGACCCCAAACAGTTCATGTCAAAGGTTGATGCCTTCATCGTAGTTATAAAGCCGTTTCACCCAATGGGTTATCTCCGATATTCAGTATCTTGATCAATATCATGAGTAATGTTGCTCAGTTGTAACCCTTGAACCTGGAACCCTGAACCTAGAACCGATCAGTTTAGGTATAAAGGACACATGGAAAGTCTAAAAAAGAAAAGAGCACGAGCAAAAATCATCTTTGAAACCTTGGACCCCCTATATCCCCGTGAAAAAACCGCCCTCAAACACAGAACCCCCTTTCAACTCCTGGTGGCCACCATCCTGTCAGCCCAGTGCACGGATGTTCGAGTGAACCTGGTCACTAAAACCCTTTTCAAAAAATACAAAAGGCCAGAGGACTATCTCAAGACGCCTATTTCAGAACTGGAAAATGACATCAGATCTACAGGGTTCTTCAAGAACAAGGCGAAATCGATAAAGGGATCTGCTCAAGCCGTCATGGATCTTCACGAAGGGAAAGTTCCTTCCACCATGGAAGAGATGGTAAAGCTTCCCGGGGTCGGTCGAAAGACGGCAAATGTGATCCTGGGCGCGGTCTTCGATATTCCCGGCGTCGTCGTGGATACCCATGTCAAACGCCTTTCCAACAGATTGGGGCTTAGTGACAATCAGGATCCCGACAAAATTGAAAAAGACATTGAGAAACTGCTTCCTGAAGAAAGGTGGCGTCGTTTTTCAGACATCCTTATCTATCATGGCAGGGAATATTGCATGGCAAGAAAACCGGCCCATGATCGCTGTCCGATCTATAAGCACTGTCCATCCAGATCGATTTAAATTATCCTGACACCTTGATAGCCTCGTAGAAATTCAGAATCCCGTCACTCCCGCGAAAGCGGGAGTCCATAGAATTTCGGTATATCTGGATTCCCGCTTTCGCGGGAATGACAAAAATGGGCAAAGCGGACTTTTTGCGAGTCCATTATATATGGCTTTATCCTCGGTGAATTCAAAGCGGCAACGCCGCGTTATCTTAGAATTTCCCCTGGAAATTCTAAGTTCGGAATTCTGCCACAAGAAAGGTATGATCAGAGGGCTTTTGGCGAGTCCTGGGTTCGGTATCAATCCAGACGCGCTGGGAAGTCTCTGCTACTGAAGGAGTGGCCAAAACATAATCAATGCGCCACCCTATGTTCCGCTTGAAGCCGTTGGGGACTCTGTAATCCCAGAATGTGTAAAGACCTCCGCCTGATTCATGCTTTCTAAAGACATCCACAAACCCCCAGGCCAAGTATTCCCTCAAGATCTCCTGCTCCTCGGGGTGAAACCCGACTTCTCCTCGAAGTCCTTCCGGATCATGTACATCAATATCCTCAAGGGCGACATTCAAATCCCCGGCTAAAAGCAGAGGTTGACCCGCATCATAGTTCCTCTTGACATGAGAGAGGAGATCTTTGAGAAACCGAAGTTTGTAGTCAAACTTTTCGGTTTCAGGAGCGAATCCCTGTGGGACATAGACATTTATCATAGGGATGCCGCCAATGACGGCACTGATAAAGCGCGCCTCTTCTTCCTCCCCTTCGTAAAGGTCTAACCGGATTTCTTTTGACGGATGCTTGCTGACTATAGCCACCCCGTTATAGGACTTCTGCCCCCTGAATAGGGGCTGATAGCCCATGTCAGTAAAGGGGCTTACCGGGAAATCCTTGTCCTGGACCTTGGTCTCTTGAACACAAAGGACATCCGGTTGCTCCTTTTGAAGCCAATCAGTGATGATCTCCAATCTGGCACGGATGGAGTTGGTGTTAAATGTGGCAAGCTTCATAATAGCCCCCCCCTGGAGAGACATAAAAGGTCTCGTCTTAAGCGGGCCCTACGCTATCACATGGGTGGCACTGATGGGAACCGATTTTGAAAAAGGAGGATGCGACATTTAACACCAACTCCATCCGTGCCAGATTGG
>CAZCCX010000260.1:0-2774 GCA_964497115.1 uncultured Desulfobacteraceae bacterium | reverse complement strand
AGGCAAGGGAATAGGAAGGAGCTGATGATGGCTGAATCATCGGGAATTGCAGGTTATCTGATTATTGTATTTTTATTGTTCGCGGTCGTCTCTTCGGCTTGGGCTTTGGTTACTTTAAAAGACATGAAGGAGAAAGTAGCCAAGACCGAGAAGAAGATTTCCGTTTTACAGGGACAAGAAGAGGAAACCTCCGAAGACCTGAATCACAGAATCGCAGCGCTCAAGAAGTCTACCGATGACACGTTAAATCAGCTTGTGACGAAATTCAGCGGAATTCTTGAGAAGGTCAATACATCCCTTAATGAGACCAGAAAGTCCATTTTGGGGGAGACTTCGGATGTGATAAAATCCACACGGGCCTCCATTAAGGCCTCAATTAAAGAAACCCAACATGCTTTAAATAGAGAGGTTATGGATAGTAGAAAAGAACTGCAAGGTTTTTCCCAAAAACTTGAAGATCTTTCAAAAGATGTTCAGAGGATGAAGATCGACCTGCAGGAACGGACCATCGATCTTGAGCTATGATGGTCGTCTCGAAACCTATCCCTGCAATCCCGCTTGATTGGGATGGAGGGTGGATTAGAGGATACCATGCGCAGGGCATATTGTAATAATGCGATTAAAGAGTGTTTGAATTCAGACAGTTGAGGAATTTTTGAGACATTTGATCATAAGCCATGAAAGAAAGCGTCGTTGCTACTATCCTTATTGCTGATCTTGTGAACAGCACAGAAATGTCGAAAAACCTGACACTCCAGGAATATGACGAAATGATTGTCAATTTCCAGAGCACCATGTATGAGATTGTCTCAACCCATTTGGGGCAATACGATTACGAAGGGGATGGGTCTGATTCCTCCTGGTCCATTGCCGGTGACGAGATAAGGGTCTTTCTCTATTCAGGTGCAACCCAATATGATGTGCGAAATGCCCTTCTCATGGCCGTAAAGATGAAACTCGCCTGGCTGTTATCCGATTTCAATGAGAGAATATTGAAAGAGGGGCGTCTTGTCTCGCGGATCGGAGTGGGGATTAACTGTGGAAAGGTTGTGAAGGGTGTGAGGGAATGGCGTCTAAAGATGGGAGATTCCAACCCCAGTGTCGAGGGCTATGCCATCAATGTTACCAAACGTATCGAATCCACGTCGCGGGAAGGGAAGAGCTATCAAGTGATGGTTGGTGATAGCCTTAGACGGGAGTGTCAAGAACGCAATTCACTCAACGTGGTTTTCGGCCAACCTCAGAGCTTGGTGTTCAAGGGCCTTGGTCAAAACATGCCGGTCTTCGAAGTTGTTTCTTTCATCCATTCTGAACTCCTGCCTTCCATGCCGGTCGATTTAAAGGATGGGCTGGTGGAGAAGATGCACTATGTCGTGAGTCAGCCTATGGCCGAGGCATGGGTCTTTATTACCCTCCTTCGGCACTACGCTTCTCTGATCGCCTCCGGCAAACACGACTATCTGGAGAATCATGCCATTCGGGTTGCCGAACAGGCCCTGGAGGTGGCGGAGTATAAACCCATTATCTACAACATGCTTGGCTGGTTTCATATTTATGGAAAGGGCATTCACAGCCTGGAAATGGCCCTACAGTATTTTGAAGAATCGTTGAAGTTGGAACCCAAGAATAGGGCCGCTCTCTTGCACAAGGCCAGAATTCTTGAAACAATAGGAAGACAAGACCTGGCCCGGAAAACCTACGGAGACATCCTCCTACACAATCCCAATCATCCTGAGGCAAGAAGGAAGATGACGGAGTTTGAGACGCCGGAACAATTCCATTCTTAATCGGGCGTCTTTTGGGTGGCGGAACTGAAAAGAGACCCCCATGCCCCCCTTTGAATCTGCAAGAGGTACTTTTCTATTCGAGTTATTTCTGGGACACGACAGTAGGAGTCCGGGATCTTCGACTTGTTAAAAGAAAGACTCAAGCACAAGAAGATTGGGGAGGAAGTCCATTATGGCATTAGTTGATCACTAACCTGATAAAATTCTCAGCCTTTTAGGCTCATCACTCCATATTTTCGCGGATGCACACACCGAATTGGGAACAGGACACTTCCTCCGCTCCCTGCATGAGTCTGGCCAGGTCATAAGTCACTTTCTTAGAAAGAATGGTCTTTTCCAGTCCTTTCTCGATGAGCTTGGCTGCCTTGGACCATCCCATAAAATCGAGCATCATAGCGCCGCTCAAGATGATTGAGGTGGGGTTGACCTTGTCCAGGCCCGCGTATTTGGGTGCCGTACCGTGGGTGGCTTCAAAGACGGCGTACCCGCTTTGATAATTGATATTCGCGCCGGGTGCCATACCTACACCGCCCACTTGAGCCGCAAGGGCGTCCGAGATGTAGTCTCCATTGAGGTTTGTGGTGGCAATAACGTCAAATTCCTCAGGTCTTGTCAGGGCCTGCTGAAAAAAGATGTCGGCGATGGTATCCTTGATCAGGATTTTGTCCTCCGGCGGCTTTTCGCCGACATCTTCCCATGAGACTGTCTGTTCAGGGTATTCTTCTTTTGCCAGTTGATAACCCCAGTTTCGAAAGGCGCCTTCCGTATACTTCTGGATGTTCCCTTTGTGCACCAGAGTGACATTCTTGCGATGATAGCTCAGAGCGAAATCAATGGCCGCCCTAATCAGTCTTCGGCTGCCGGTCTCACTGATGGGTTTAATCCCGATCCCGGAATCTTCACGGATTCTCCAGCCATATGCCTCGAAAAGAAGGTCGATAAGATGGCGGGTTTCTTCTTTCCCCTTCTCAAGCTCGAACCCTGCAT
>CAZCCX010000259.1:0-2786 GCA_964497115.1 uncultured Desulfobacteraceae bacterium | reverse complement strand
TCCACGACCTCTGGATAGATGGTGGTGAAACTGAAAAGAGACCCCCATGCCCCCACGTGTCATAGAACCTGCTCATAATTAGGGAAGTTATTTCTGGGACACGACACTCGTTATCGCACGCATGACGCCCCGCCTTTTAGGGCGTGGAGGTCTTTGTAACCATTTTGGATTGAGGCAGTATAGTGTTTCTAGAGCACAATTTTAGGAGGTTTTATGATGACAGTGGATGTCAAGCAGATCAGTGAACAGGTTGAAAAAGAGAGTTCAGTCATTAATCAGATTAGAATTGGAGTTCACAAAGTGATTGTGGGCCAGGAAGAGTTGATTGACGGCCTTATCCTCGCGTTGCTCTGCAATAGCCACGTCCTTATCGAGGGAGTGCCCGGCCTGGCCAAGACCCTTTCCGTAACCACCTTGGCGGGGGTGCTCCAGGTCTCTTTTAAGCGGATTCAGTTCACACCGGACCTGCTGCCGGCCGACGTAATCGGGACGCTGATCTATAATCCAAAAACCGGTGATTTTACGACCAAAAAAGGGCCGGTCTTTGCCAATATTATTCTGGCCGACGAGATCAACCGGGCCCCTGCGAAGGTCCAGAGCGCCCTGCTGGAAGCCATGCAGGAAAGACAGGTAACCATCGGGGATGGGACCTATCCACTGGACGACCCCTTTCTGGTTATGGCCACTCAGAACCCCATTGAACAGGAGGGAACCTATCCCCTGCCCGAGGCACAGGTTGACCGTTTTATGTTCAAAATCCGGGTATCGTACCCAAACCAGGCGGAAGAGCATGAGATTTTAAAAAAGATGGCCCGAACGAATCCGGCCCTGGACGTCGCCCCCATCCTCACCCCGGCCGACGTAAAGCGTTTAAGGGCGCTGACAGACGAGATCTATATGGATGAGAAGATTGAAGAGTATATCGTCAGCCTCGTGGAGGCCTCCAGAAACCCGGAGTCATACAACTTGAATATCGGGCAGTATATCCGCTATGGGGCTTCTCCTCGAGCCTCCATTTTCCTGGCCATGGCATCAAAGGCGAACGCATTGATTGAAGGTAGAGGCTATGTCACGCCCCAGGACGTCAAGACTATTGCCATGAATGTTTTAAGGCACCGGGTGATTTTGACCTATGAGGCAGAAGCAGAAGAAAAGACGTCTGAAGATATTATCGAAATGATCCTTCAAACCGTTGATGTTCCATGATCCCCAAAGAACTCGCAAAAAAAATCAGATACCTCCAGATCTACACCAGCAGGGCCGTCAACGATTCCCTGGCCGGTGAGTACGAAAGTGTGTTCAAGGGCCGGGGCATGGAGTTCGAAGAGGTCAGGGAGTATCAGATCGGAGATGAGATCCGAAGCATTGACTGGAATGTCACGGCCCGTACCGGGGAGCCCTATGTCAAGCTGTTTAAGGAAGAAAGAGAGCTCACGGTCATGTTTCTGGTGGATCTCTCTGCGTCGGGCGCCTTTGGCAGTACACGCCAAATCAAGAATGAAGTTGCGGCCGAACTCTGTGCCCTTCTTGCGTTTTCAGCCATCAAGAACAATGACAAGGTGGGATTGATTGTCTTCACCGATCAGGTGGAGATGTTCATCCCGCCGGCCAAAGGAACCACACACGTTCTAAGGCTTATCAGGGAGCTGCTCAATTTTACTCCGAGACAGGGTCAGACCGATATCTCCACTGGTATTGAATATCTGGGCAGGGTCACCAACAAGAAGAGTGTGGTCTTTCTGATCTCCGATTTTCTCGGAGAAGGTTTTGAAAGGCAGATGCGCGTGCTGGCAAAGCGCCATGACCTTATTGCGGTTTCAGTGACCGACCCCCGGGAGGTCATGATGCCCAATGTGGGGCTGATTCAGCTTGAGGATGCGGAGACAGGGGAGTTGGTGTTGATCGATACGGGAAGCGCTGCATTCCGAAAGCAGTACGAGGGCCTGGGTAGCGAACGACAGAACCGGATGCGGAAATCTTTTCGCTCCATGGATGTGGATCATATTGAGATCTATACTGGAAAGGACTATGTGGTGGATTTGGTCCGGTTTTTCAGGACCCGCGAACGAAGATTGCAGACCTAGATATGGGGCAACCTTTTTGGTGATGGAAACCCACATCCTATTGTGTTGGCCATGGTCGGCTCTTTTCAAGCCCGAAACGACTGGCATTATTAATTGACAATTAACAATTGATCATCAGCCATTAGGGGTCCTTCATGTACCCAGGCAGACGTCGGCAGGAGCAAGTAATTGCCAATTGTCAATTGCTGATAATTAATTGTTAACTTGGTGTTTTTTTGAGGGTCGAAGCCTTCGGCCTATAAACAAAATCGCGCAGCTGTTTTATGAGGATGACCATGACAGAAGAACTTGATTTCAGTATTCCAACCCGTGAGGAAAAGAGGGCTCAATGGGGATCAAAACTCTTGATCATATTGATGGTGATTGTATTGATTGCCGTCTTGGCCAACATATGTATTGTCCTGATGCACAAGGGCGTCACAAGTGAAAGGGTTGAAGGCTCGGCACTTTCTGCAGAACAGCACAAGGATCTGGCCCTTAAGCTGGAAAAGCAGGAACTGAACAGGGCATCTGTTGCGGCATGGAAGGATTATCTGAAAGCTGCGTCTCTTGGCGGGGAAAAAGCGGCCCGAATCTGGTACAGGATCGGGAAGATATACCAGGCCGACAATCAATATGATCTGGCCCTTGACGCCTTTTATCGGTCCGAGACCTATGCGAGACCGGATGATATATCCCCTGAAATCGCACGACGGGTCCAGG
>CAZCCX010000258.1:0-2803 GCA_964497115.1 uncultured Desulfobacteraceae bacterium | reverse complement strand
GAAAAAGAGGGCTCGCTCATTTCTGACAAAGGATGGGAAGATATGGGTGTGGAAATCAATAATCATTAAAGCAACTTTTTCAGTGATCTCTCTGCGGCACCGGGTGCGTAGCCCACAATGCCGTCCACGATTCTGCCCTCCCGGTCAATGACAAACAGGGTCGGGATAGCCATTTGCCCGGTGCCGAAATAGGCCTTGGTCACGCTACGGTTGGCCCATAGTATGCTATAATTGATTTTGTATTGCTTCATAAATCCTAACAGGGACTTGACACTGGTCTTTCGTGGATCATCTGTTGAGATTCCGAGAATGACCACGCCCTGATCCCGGTATTTCTCCTGAACATCGACCAATTCAGGGATGGACCGACGACAAGGGGCACACCAGGTGGCCCAGAAGTCCAGAAGGACGATTTGCCCCTTGTGTTGTCTTAGAGAAACCTCGTTGCCGGACAAATCTTGGAGCGTAAAATTCGGTGCTGACTGTTTTTCATACGCCTCTTCCTGATCGCATCCCTGAAACAAAAGACAAAGGACCAGAGAGATAAAGATGTAGGATATTGGGTGCAGTTTGACGGTCATATGACCTCCATATTCTTTCTTGACAAGCCTACGTTACAAAAAATACTCTGTTCTATGAGTCAAAGGAGTTTCCTTATCAAACAAGGTTCCATATAATATAGCAAAAAACTTGGGGCTTCACAATGAAGACAGCGTTTTTCAACCCTATCGCCTTGGCCATCCTTCTTTTCATTTCAGCAGGGGCCACTCAATGTGAGGGAGAGCCACAGGACAAGGAAGATATCCGAAAATCTATCCTAGCAGGCGCATGGTATCCTGGGAACAAGCAGACCCTGACCAAAGCGATTGAGGGGTATCTGGCTGAGGCCGATGCGAAATCCCCGGAAGGGGACCTGAAAGCCCTCATAGTTCCCCATGCCGGACACAAATATTCGGGGCCGGTTGCCGCCCACGCCTATGGACTCCTTCGAGGGAAGGATATTAGGAGGGTCATCATGATCGGTCCCAGCCACCGGGTGGGGTTTCGCGGAGTATCCGTGAACCTGCAATCCGGCTATGAAACCCCCCTGGGCATCGTCCCGGTGGATCAGGAACTGGCCAAAAAGATCATCGATGCCGACCCTCTTATTCGTCAAGTCCCTAAGGCTCATGCCTCTGAACACGCCCTGGAGATTCAGATCCCCTTTCTCCAGAGCGTATTGAAGGACTTTCAGATCGTCCCTATTATCATGGGAGAACAGGACTACAGAACTTGTTCTCGTCTGGCCGAAATCCTTTATGACATAATGGGAGACTCGGATAAGACCCTGCTCCTGGCGAGCACGGATCTCTCCCATTACCACAGTGACAAACAGGCAAGGGCCTTGGATTCAGAGTTCATCGATCAGGTTCGAAAATTCAGCCCAAAAGGACTATCTAATGCCCTTTCATCAGGGCGGTGTGAGGCCTGCGGTGGAGGTCCCACAATAACCGTCATGTTAACGGCGCAGGCATGGGGTGCCAACCGCTCACAGATCCTCCACTATGCCCACTCAGGAGATGTCACCGGTGACGGAAGTGAGGTCGTGGGATATTTGGCTGCGGCATTGTTTAAAGAAAAGGGGTTCAGTATGAAGACTGAAGGCCAAAGACTGAAGGCCGAAGAGTGAAGGCTGAAGGATCTAGGGGGCAGGCACAACACAACACGCGGCGACCTTGCTATGGATTGAAAAATTGTTTCAAAGCATTTGATATGGATCCACATCCACAATCAGCCCTACCCCGCTCCCCCTCAGCATCTTTCTCGTCACCACCTCAATCTCCCTCAAGAAGTAACTCCGTCCTTTTGCATTTGATGAGGATCTGCCAGCGATACTTGCCCCTTAACTTGGCCAGAGGGGCCTCAGCAGGACCCAACACCTGAATATCCTTTCCTCTCTTCGGCCATTGCTCCAGCACACCTATGATCCCTTTCCCCACACGTTGCGCCATATCGGCCGTGGTCTGTGAACCGTTCCCCTGGAGTCTCAGGCAGGCCAGATAGGAAAACGGGGGATAACCCAATTGCTCTCGCAGCTCCGTCTCTTTCTGAAAAAACGTCAAGTAATCATGGGCTTTGGAACTCGTAATAGCATAGTGTTCAGGGTTGAATGTCTGGACAATGACTCTCCCCTTATCTTTGCCACGGCCGGCCCTTCCTGTGACTTGTGACAGAATCTGAAATGTTTTCTCACCGGCCCTGAAATCGGGAAAACCAAGAGAAAAATCCGCGGCGATCACCCCTACAAGGGTAACATTAGGGAAATCATACCCCTTGGTGATCATCTGGGTTCCCACCAGGACATCGATCTCATGGTCACTAAACTGTTTCAGTATACGGAACGTCTGACCTTTCCGGCGTGTGCTATCCCTATCCATCCTGGCGATACGCCCTTCAGGAAGGGCTTCTCTCACCTCCTGTTCCAGCTTCTCGGTGCCGAATCCGTACGCCCTCATACCCGCATGCCCGCATGAGGGACATGTCTTGTGTACCTCTGAGTGAAAGCCGCAGTAATGGCAGACGAGGCGGTTCGTGGCAAAGTGGTAGGTCAGGCCCAGATCGCAGTTCTTGCACCGGATTGCCTGGCCACAGGAACGGCAGAGATAGACCCGGTTAAACCCCCGTCGGTTCAAAAACAGGAGCGTCTGTTTCCCTTTGGCTAGATTCCTCTTCAAGGCCTCCTTCAGTGTCGGACTAAGAATCCCATCACCCGACTCCTCTTCAGATACGGCCTTCATGTCCACAATCTCGACTTCCGGCAAGG
>CAZCCX010000257.1:0-2855 GCA_964497115.1 uncultured Desulfobacteraceae bacterium | reverse complement strand
TTCACCTCGCCCTCTATTCCAACGCCCCAGGCTTAGCCTGGCGCCACAGCCTTCCACCTTTTTATTATTCATTTTTGACTACTTATCGCTATTATTGGTGTCTTTATTGTCATTTTAGATATTTCACAAACAACTACTTGACAGCACATCCGCTATATGCTTAAAATAGCTTTATTGACTATTTAAAGCCTTTTTTTGGAGTTTTATTATCAATAGTGATATTTTATGGATATTGAAAATATAATGACAGACAAGGCCATCCTGACGGTGCTCGGCAGGCGTATTGCGGAGCGCCGACTTGCCAAGAACTTGACCCAAAAGGATCTCGCCGTCCAGGCAGGCGTCTCCAAGAGCACCGTAGTGCGGACCGAGGATGGGGCTTCTACCCAACTGGCCAATCTGGTCCGCATTCTACGCGTCCTGGGACTCTTACCCAACATGGACCTCCTGATTCCGGAGGCCCCTCTCAGTCCGGTGGAACTGATGAAACGCCGTGGAAAGCAGAGGAAGCGGGCCTCTCGAAAAAAACCCCCTCAGGCTCCTCAAAAAAAATGGATCTGGGGGGATGAGCGGTGAGCACTCTGGCAGAGGTGAAATTGTGGGGGTCTGGAATCGGGGCTGTTTCCCTGGAGGAGGGGAGCACCATCGCCACCTTCCAGTACACACCGGATTTTTTGGGGAGTGGAATCGAGGTCGCGCCTTTGACCATGCCGTTACGCGAAGAACCCTATCGGTTCCCGGCCCTTCCCTACGAGACTTTCCGCGGTCTGCCCGGTCTGCTTTCCGATTCCCTGCCCGACAGGTTTGGCGACGCCTTGATCAACGCCTGGCTGGCAACCCAGGGGCGCACACCGGAAGGCTTTTCTGCCGTGGAGCGCCTGTGTTACACGGGCACCCGGGGCATGGGTGCGCTGGAGTTCGCCCCATTAAAAGGCCCCAGGGCCACCCGATCACAACGGCTTCAGATCGATGTCCTGGTAGAACTGGCCTCAGAAGTTTTGACCCAGCGGAAAAATCTGGCCGTCTCCTTTAGCGACAGGGCCGAAGCGTTAGACAAGATCCTTCGCGTCGGGACTTCGGCGGGCGGCGCAAGGGCAAAGGCCGTCATTGCCTGGAACGAGGAAACCAATGAGGTCCGTTCCGGCCAGATCAATGTCCCGCCCGGCTTTGAGTACTGGTTAATAAAATTCGATGGGGTTCAGGGGAACAAAGACAAAGAACTTGAAGATCCCAAAGGATATGGTGCTGTCGAGTACGCCTATTCCGCCATGGCCCATGATGCCGGCATTGAAATGGAGACGTCCCGCCTGCTCGAAGAAGGCGGCCGACGCCATTTCATGATACGCCGGTTCGACCGGACAGATGAAGGCCAAAAGATCCATATGCTGTCCTTGGGCGCCATGGCACACTATGACTTCAACGACCCAACCTCATACTCTTACGAGCAGGCCTTCATGGTCATGCGCCGTCTCGGTATGCCCATGGAACAGATAGAGCAGATGTTCCGCCGCATGGTGTTCAACATTGTCGCCCGGAATCAGGATGACCACGTAAAAAACATTGCCTTTCTTATGGACCCTGACGGCCAATGGCGTCTGTCTCCGGCATTCGATCTGACCTACAGCTACAACCCCAATGGGTTATGGACTGCCAGACATCAGATGTCAATGAACAACAAACGGGACGCTTTCACTCTGCAAGATTTTATAGAATGTGGCCGCACCGTTTCTATGAAGCAGGGCCGGGCAGAAAAGATCCTGGCAGAGGTCTCCGAGGAAGTTCTCAACTGGACAAGCTACGCCGAAGCTGCCCAGGTCCCTCCTGATGTCGCTGAAAAGATCAAGAAAACGCACAGAACGATTTTACGCATGTAAAGAAGAGCCCCGGGAATCTTTCTGGGAGGGTTGAACGAAAATCAGATTATTGTCATGCTTATTATGTACCGATAGGGCAAAATTAGAATAAAGCTGCGGGAGGGCTCTCAATGAATAAATCTTTGACCGAGGCCATCACTGAAGAAGATTTCCTTAAATTGGCTCAGAAACGCTCTCAAGATTTTCTGAGAATCTCCAATTTCCTCTATGAGAATCATGGGCCGTTTACCAGAAGATTTTACGCCCATCTCATAAAGGAATCCGAGGAATTCGAGAGTTTCTTGGACGACCACGGTGCCAGGGACAACAAAACCTGGTACCTTCTTGGTGAGCTTGTGGCTTGCATCAGAAACATTGCAAAGGTGGCCTTTATCATAGCCCATGTTCTCAACAGGTATTCTGCCTATGCCCTTAAGGAAGAGGAAGCAGACAGCTTTCTTAAAGACGCCCGAGATTTTTCAATGATTCTCGATCAAACCGTGCTTACCCTATTCGACGAGGTCAAAAAGGAGTCATTAAGGCTTGGCATCGAGCTTCCGAATGATGCCTTGAAAGAGGATCTCTTCGGAGAAATCTATCACCAAAAACGACTCCCCTATACAATAGATGAGGAAGAAGATCTCGATGTTCAGAAAGTCGTGGTCATGATTGCGACACAATACCTTAATATCACTGAGAAATATGTCAGTTTTGGCTGGGATTCCGGAGAGAGTCTTTCAGAGGACCCTAGAGATGCGATACCCGATAAGATAAATGAGGAAATGTCTAGAGAACTTGTTGCCCTCATCCATAACCTTCAGTCCAGCTATGACCATTCTATAAGACACACCCCGCTGGAATCGCAGGACGAAGGGCTAAAGATGCTAAGAGGCCATATTTCCATGCCCCTGCATCTGCTGAGTATAGTCAACTGGCTGTCCCATTTATACCAAAGACATGTCCTTGCTTTAAGATATGAAAATGTCAGAACTCGAATAACGG
>CAZCCX010000256.1:2537-2897 GCA_964497115.1 uncultured Desulfobacteraceae bacterium | reverse complement strand
CCGTCTTTCATATAGACCGACGGCTGACGAAAGGCCCCTACCCCGTCTGGTGTTCCCGTTAGAATCACATCCCCCGGGGCCAGAGTGAAGTTCCTTGACAAAAAACTCACGAGTTGAGGGACCTTGAACAGCATATGCCGGGTGTTGCTCTCCTGCATGATTTGACCGTTCAATTTACTCTTAATATAAAGATCACACAAATCGTCAATATCGTCAGGCGTCACAATCCAGGGTCCAAGGGGGCAGAAGCTGTCCAGGGTCTTCCCCCTGACCCACTGCTTGTCACCGAACTGTAGATCTCTCGCACTGACATCGTTTGCGCAGGTATACCCGAAGACAGCTTTCTCGGCCTCTTCTTCA
>CAZCCX010000256.1:0-2527 GCA_964497115.1 uncultured Desulfobacteraceae bacterium | reverse complement strand
AATGTTTCTGCCGTCAAAGTCTTTGCCGTTGAACATTTCAATTGCTTTCTTGGCCTCTTCTTCAGAGCAGTTATAGGCGGTCTTACCCATCACCACAGCGAGTTCCGCCTCAAAATCCACCTTTTTTGTTAATTCCGGATTCCAGGTGATCGCGTCTTTGTGGGCAGCAAGGGTGTTTGGAAATTTGGCAAAAATAAGGGGTCTCTCCGGGATTTCGCCCTTACCCTCCCGAATATGATCAAGGTAGTTCAATCCGATGCCGATGATTTTGGAGGGTCTGTTGACACAGGGGGCGTATCTGATCTGATCCAAAGGAATGGGCTTGTCTGTGGGCTCACAGGTCCTATCGCTCTGAATAAAATCAAGCATATCACCTGCAAAATCCAGGGGAACAAGGCTATTGTCTTCAATTACACCTACTCTAATCTGATTTTCGCTATAGTATTGGGCTATTTTCATATATATCCCTGTTCACTCTTGTCCAAAAACGGTGATGAAATCCAGAGCCCCTCTGGCGTTTTCACTCCCACTCTATGGTACCGGGGGGTTTGGAGGAGATGTCATATACCACACGGTTCACGCCCCGGACCTGGTTGATAATCCGATTCGATATCCTGCCTAAGACGTCATAGGGAATTCGGGTCCAATCCGCCGTCATGGCATCCAGGCTGTCCACGCTCCGGATGGCGATGACATTTTCATAGGTCCTCTCATCGCCCATCACCCCAACGGTCCTCACTGGGAGCAAAACGGCAAAAGACTGCCATACCTTTTCATAGAGGTCCGCCTTCCGGATTTCTTCAAGCAGGATCACATCGGCCGAGCGCAATGTTTCAAGCCTCTCATAGGTGATCTCCCCCAAAATCCTTACGGCCAGACCGGGGCCCGGAAAGGGCTGACGCATGACCAGTTCCCTGGGCAGGCCCAGTTCAAAGCCCACCTGCCGTACTTCATCCTTGAACAGCTCTCGAAGGGGTTCAACAAGCTCCAGGTTCATGACATCGGGAAGTCCCCCCACATTATGATGACTCTTGATGGTGGCGGAAGGCCCTTTAAAGGAGACGCTTTCGATCACATCCGGATACAGGGTCCCCTGGGCCAGGTACCTGGCCTCACCCAATTCCTTTGCCTTCTTCTCAAAGATGGTGATGAATTCCCTTCCAATGATCTTTCGTTTTTCCTCAGGATCTGTCACATCTCTGAGATGCCCCAAGAAATGATCCGTGGCATCCACAAGGTGCATGTCCATGTGGTAATGCTCCAGAAAGAGCTCCATGACCTCTTCGCTTTCCCCTCTTCGCAAAAGCCCGTTATCCACCAGAATACAAGAAAGCTGACTCCCGATGGCATGGTGGAGCAGAACGGCTGTAACCGAGGAATCCACCCCGCCTGAAACCCCGCAGATCACCCTCTCCTCTCCGATGGTCTCTCTCATTTCCTTGATGGTGCTCTTGACAAACGAGGCCATGGTCCACAAAGGTTCGCATCCGCATATTCTGAATAGGAAATTCTTCAGAATTTTGGTTCCGTTCGGCGTATGAACCACTTCAGGATGGAATTGAACACCAAAAACCCTTCGAGATGCATCAGCCATGGCCGCCGTCGGACTGTTTTTGCTGCTTGCCAAAACAGCAAACCCTTTCGGCATCTCATCAATCCGGTCTCCATGGCTCATCCAGACCATCTCTCCTTCCCGCTCCTCAAAACCATGGAACAGATCTTCCGCATCGTTAATATTAATGGAGGCGCTTCCATATTCCCGGTCTGCGGCCTTTGATACGACACCACCCAGCAGGTGCGTTAGGTACTGCATGCCATAACAGATCCCCAGGATAGGGAGGTTCAAGTCCAGAATACCCTTATCCGGCATGGGGGCATCTTTATCATAGATACTGGAGGGCCCACCGGAGAAAATGATACCCATGGGAGAAAAATCTTTTATCTTTTCAAGACTGATATTGAAGGGATGAATCTCACAATAGACCTGTGTCTCGCGAACCCGCCTGGCAATAAGCTGCGTATATTGGGATCCAAAATCCAGGATGAGGATCTTTTGTTTGTGAAGATTTTTCGTCATGAAATGGTTCTCCTTAAGAAGGTTCCAAGTTCAATGGTTCAGCGTTCAGGGTTAACCTCAAAACCCTTGAACCGGGGACCCGGAACCTTTGAACCTTTTCTTTATTCCACCCTGTAGTTCGGGGGTTCTTTGATGATAATCACGTCGTGCACGTGTGCCTCTGTCAGCCCTGCCGGCGTGATCCGCATGAACTCGGCTTTAGTCTTGAGTGATTCGAGATTCGGACAGCCCACATAGCCCATTCCTGCCCTCAGCCCACCGATCAGCTGATAAAGTGTGTCAGCCAGCGGGCCGCGGTAAGGGACTCTCCCCACGATCCCTTCAGGCACCAAATTTCTCTCTTCTTCAACTTCCTCCTGGAAATAACGGTCTTTACTGCCTTTTTTCATGGCCTCGATGGAGCCCATGCCCCGATACACCTTGTAGCTCCTTCCTTGAATAAGAATGGTC
>CAZCCX010000255.1:0-2928 GCA_964497115.1 uncultured Desulfobacteraceae bacterium | reverse complement strand
AAGGGCAGAGGAGTCTTGTGGGTTTGAACTTGAAAAGAGACCCCCAGACCCCTGCCTCCAAAGCATATAAGGGAACCTGGAAATGCACAGCGAGCGCATTGTCCCCGCCTGAAAAGGCGAGGACTTAACGAGCGAAGTACAGTAATAGGAATATTATCTATATTTGGAGGATTCCCCGCGGGCTTGTTGCAGCGCAGCGGAAATCCCGCTCATCGGGGCCAGTGGGAGCTTCAACTTCAATCGAATCTGACGAACATGTCAAATCAAGCACTTATGTCTACCTAAGCCCTGCCCCTTTCTTTGTTATTATTGAGTAGGTTACATATGAACGAAAAGAAGACACATACCAATCAGCCCAGACTTGTTGCCTGGGAAATCACAAGAAGCTGTAATCTGAACTGCGTCCACTGCCGGGCCGCATCTGAACGCGGACCTTATTCAGGAGAATTGGACACAAAGAAGTGCTTGGAAGTTTTGGATCAGATTGTCCAGACGGGCAAGCCTATTGTCATTCTTACAGGTGGAGAGCCCCTGTTGAGGAAGGACGTCTTTAAACTGGCCCGGTATGGGACGGACTTGGGGCTGCGTATGGTGATGGCAACCAATGGAACCCTCTTGACTCAAACAATTACTGAAGAACTGACCGCCTCAGGCATCAAGAGGGTCAGCATCTCCCTTGACGGGGCCGATGCTCAGGAACACGATCAATTCAGGAAGGTCCCGGGGGCCTTTCAGGGCGCCCTGGGTGGGATTGAATTGTTGAAGAGAGCGGGCATCGACTATCAAATCAATACCACCGTGACCAAACATAATCTCCATCAGGTGGACAAGATCCTTGATCTGGCCATTGAACTTGGGGCTGTGGCCCACCATCTCTTTTTGTTGGTTCCCACAGGCCGGGCCAAAGACATGATCGATCAGGAAATAGAGGCCTTGGAATACGAAAAACTGCTACACTGGTTTAATGATATGAGAAACAAGACACCACTTCACCTCAAGGCTACCTGTGCACCTCATTACTACAGAATTCTCCGCCAGGAGGCCCATGCCAAGGGAGAGAAGGTTGATTTTGATACCTATGGCCTAGATGCCGTGACTCGGGGTTGCCTGGGGGGGACATCCTTCTGTTTCGTTTCTTACGAGGGGGTGGTCCAGCCTTGCGGCTATCTTGAGCTGAATTGCGGAGATTTGAGACAGTCATCTTTTGAGTCGATTTGGGAGAATTCAGAAGATTTCCTGCAGCTCAGGGACTTTTCCGCATACAAAGGGAAATGCGGTCGGTGTGAATACCTGAGATTTTGTGGTGGTTGTCGAGCCAGGGCCTTTGAAGCCACAGGAGACTATATGGCCGAAGAACCGTTGTGCACCTATCAGCCGTCTCGAAAGATTTCCCATGGATGATAAGGACAGGGCCATACTGAACGAGATCCAGTCGGATTTTCCGATTTCATCCAGACCCTACCGTGAAGTAGGAAAGCGGATGGACTTATCAGAATCTGAAGTCCTTGAACGGGTGAAGAAGCTTAAGACAGACGGGGTCATCCGGCGGATAGGAGGAAATTTTGATTCGAGACATCTCAACTTTAGAAGCACGCTTTGTGCGGCAAAAGTTCCGGAGGGGAATGTGGAAGACTTTGTCCGGGTGGTGAATGCTTATCCTGGTGTTACACACAACTATCAAAGGAATCACGACTACAATGTTTGGTTTACGTTTATAGCGCCGAGCATGTCTCATATAGAGGGTGCACTAGAGGAAATATCTAGGGCAACCGGCGCGACGGAAATCGTCAATTTGGCTGCCGTGAAGCGATTTAAGATTAAGGTGGATTTCGAAGTCTAATACTGACGGCCTCGTAAAAAGGCCCGACTGCTGAGTTACGCTTCATCTCACTTCATTGGGACGTACTAAGAGTACGTCTCATTCCTCAAGATTCGCAAGCCTCGCATTTGCGACTTTTTACGCCAAATCACCAGAATGCCCCGACCTTTGGTCGGAGAAGTTCACTTTGCTTTCCAGTTGTTTAGAGGGGTCGTCAGTACTCGTCTTCTTCTTCAATCCGATCCATTAGGCTTTCCATTTCTTCTTCACTTATCCTTCCCATTTCAACCAGGAGATCGCCTATCCCATCTTCACGGAGCATATCCACTGACAGGATGGTCTTGTTGGTCTTCAGGTTTGCACTGTAGAACGTATACTCCAGGGTTAATTCTGATTTTTTCAGTAATTTTACGCGTTTTTCAATGTAGATGAGGTGGAAGCTCAAAAAGAAATAGAGAATGCCGCCTATTACCGCCCATAAGAGGAGTTTCTTGAAGAAGACCATGGGAAATGCCCTACCTTGAATAGTAGAATGACGGGCGATGCACGATTCGAAAGCCTCGCCTCTGGTTCCAGAGTTACATACCACCCCTACTAATTTAACAACTTAAACCAGTTAACGAATTAAATCGTACCAAATCGTATGAAATTGTGCAAGTATTTCGCATTCCATGTGCACCCGTCTGGGAGTAATTCTGGGCGGGCTTATCTTGAAATGCGATGCCACCATGGGACGAAATAACTTTTCGCCGTGGTAGAGTTCATCTCATCTGAGCATTATTAGGTTATTGCCCATTTCACGAACTCCAGCAATGTTTTCCGGATACGTCTTCAAATCAGGAGTATCTGCCGAGATCCTTTTCTCAATCTGAAGCAACCGCCTGTAACCTTGAGGGAACATTGCTGTCCAAGAAGAATCTAAAAACGATTTTTGGACAAGAGTGATCAGGGAAATATGTTCAAGCGAACACATCTGGGGGGAAAATGAAGAGCTTTCTCGATGACATGGAGTTTAAGCCGGGCCTGGAAACTTGCAGACCGGAAGACGAAGAATAATTGAAGATCCCTGCAGCAAGCTGCAGGGAATCTCCCAAATGTAAGGAAGTTTT
>CAZCCX010000254.1:0-2949 GCA_964497115.1 uncultured Desulfobacteraceae bacterium | reverse complement strand
GAGCAGACGGTGTTTACGCTGCATTTTTGAGGAGGTTCAAGGGTTCAGGGTTCAAGGGTTCAGGGTTCAGGGTTTAGGGTTCAAAGGTTCAGAGTTCAAAGGTTTCCCGCTCCCGCTCCGAAATAGGGGCTGGGTTCAAAGATTTTGCTCTGATCGGTGGGGGAACCCAAATCCCGCCAATAGGTGCTCGGTAGCTCTCTCTTTTGATCTATACTAATGCTGTCTCCTCCAGAGTCGAGTTCATCCTCCAATTGACAAATGAATCAATCCATATTAGACTGGTCTTAAACTAGTCTAAGGAGTTTTGCTATGGGAACCGTAGGTGCATATGAAGCCAAAACCCATCTGCCTAAGTTATTGGAGCGGGTGCTCAAGGGTGAGCGTATCACAATAACCAAGCACGGTGTTCCTGTCGCTGTATTACAGCCCTCTGATGCTGAACAAAAGGTGGACACCAAATCTATCATCCTTGAACTACGAAGATTCCGCGAGAAAAATACTCTTGGTGATATGTTGGTTCGAGACATGCTTGAAGAAGGAAGGCGGTAATGGTCGAACATTTCGTGGTGGACAATTCGGTTGTCATGTCATGGTGCTTCAAAGATGAAACAAACCGTTACGCAGACAGTGTTTTGGATAAACTGACAGATGCGTCTGCCGTCGTCCCGTCGATCTGGCCCCTTGAGGTAGTTAATGTCTTGTTGGTGGCTGAAAGACAGAAGCGGCTCAGTGAATCGGATAGCGCACGGTTTTTGACTTTGTTGTCCCAACTTCCAATCGTCGTGGAATATGAACGACCTGATATGATGATGAAAGAGCTTCTGGCGTTAGCAAGGGTGAATGATTTATCGAGCTATGATGCCTCGTATCTGGATCTTGCCATGAGGAAAGGCATCCCAATCGCCACACTGGATAACAAGCTTACCAAAGCAGCCAGAAGGATTGATGTCCCCATTCTTGGTTCTTAAACAAATGGGTTAATCCATTTCGTGTCTTTCCTCAAAAAGGGTAGGGGTCTTTCGGAGGCGGGCTACGACTCGGTCCCGGCCAATGGCCATAAGGACATCAAAGAGCCCGGCTCCGACAGCCTGGCCGGTCACCACGGACCGTATCCCGTTGATCAATACACCCGGTTTGACTTCCAACTCTTCGGCAACCTCACGGATCACCCGTTCCGTCTCCTCTAAAGAATATACTTCCAGTTTGTCCAGACGCTCGGCGATCAAGGGCAACCACTCCTTCAGCTTCTCATGTTTGAGGACATTTTTTTTCAGCGCTTTGGGATCAAAATCAAAATCATCGGAAAAGTAGGCTCGCCCCAGTGTCACAAAATCCGTGGTAACATGATACCGGCTTCGGATCAGGTCCAGTGTATGAAGATACCAGTCCCGTTCTTCTGTCTCGTAGACCGCATCCCAAATCTCTCCCTTTTCCAACTCGATCTTCACATAGGGGGCAAGTTCTTCGAGGGGAAGGGTCTTGATATAGTGGGAGTTGATGGCGAGTGCCTTTGGGTCGGTAAAGAACTTGGGATCATCTTTGCGAACGTCAAAGACGGAATTGGACCGATTGATTCCTTCCAGGGAAAAGGCATCCAACAATTCCTTTTTTGAAAAGATCTGTTTGGAATCAACCGTGGACCAACCCAGAAGGGCCAGAATATTGACCAATGCCCAGGGAAGAAATCCATGCTCCCTGTAAAAGTGGACGGCGGCGATCTCCCCATGTTTACGTTTGGAGATCTTGGCCTTTTTGGAGTCAAGGGTCAGGGGCATGTGGGCAAACTCTGGGAGGGGCACACCCAGGGCCTGATAGATCAGGATCTGCTTGGGTGTATTGGCCAATCCATCTTGCCCCCTAATGATATGAGTTATCCCGTCTCTGATGTCATCCACGGCATTAGACAGGACATAGAGGGGTTTTCCATTGGATCGGACGATGACGAAATCCTCGATATCCCTGTACTTTTTTTCGATATCCCCGTAGACGATGTCCGAAAAGCGGACGGCTCCGTCCCCTTGAGGGACTTTCAAGCGGACTGCAAACGGAAAACCTTCCTCTTCCTTTTTGCCGGCTTCTTCCTTAGTCAATCTCCGGCATGTGCCGTCATACTGAACATCTATCTTTTTCTTGTGTGCTTCTTCACGCTTCTGTTGCAGGTCCTCTTTTGTACAGAAACACCGGTAGGCATGCCCTGATTCAAGGAGCTTCTGTGCCGCCGCCTTGTGCTCTTCAATAAAGTGGGATTGGAAGTAGGGGCCGTGGTCCCATGAGACACCCAACCATGTCAAACCCTCTATAATCCCTTGAACGGAGTCCTCGGTGGATCTCTCCACATCCGTATCCTCGATTCTCAACACCAATTTGCCACCGGTTTTTTTGGCGTAAAGCCAATTGAAAATAGCGGTCCGTGCGCCTCCAATGTGGAGGTATCCGGTGGGACTAGGCGCAAAGCGTACGACAACTTGTTTATTCATGGGTTCATAACCTTGTAATTTATGTGATTAGAGCGTCACATGCCGATTGTTTGAGTTAAGAGGGTGTCTTCAGTGTTCAGCGTTCAGTGTTCAGAAAAGAAGACCCTGAGCCTTGGCCTCGACTATGATCTCAATTCGACAAGGTCATGGCCAAAGGCGGGACAGGCTGCCCATCCTCTGTCCCGCTCTCCGCCCCACAGTGCGGGACAACAGCGGGACTACGGAGGGTGAAAAGGCTGAGGGAAACCGAAATATTAAAACCTTTAGCGGAAACCAGTGAAACTAGCTGGGCTTTAGCTTCAAGTCAATCCTAAACCCTATCGTTGCATAAAAAACATGACAAAGGGTTCTGAAAGCAATAATAACAAGGATCTTGGCGTAATTCGAGACTATTCCTGGAAATCACCAAATGTGGACTCCAAGTTAATCCATTCAATTTGTCATGTTTTCTACCCTCCTGCCTTCGCTGAAG
>CAZCCX010000253.1:0-2989 GCA_964497115.1 uncultured Desulfobacteraceae bacterium | reverse complement strand
CTCCGAAGAGAATCTAGAGGCGTTTATTGAAATAGTAAAAGAACGAGGCAAGGAATGAGAATGTTTTGTGAGTCCCCGTGAGATAGCCCCCTTTGTCTAATCCTCCTATGGAGGTCTGCTTCCCCTTCCCGCATCGTTATTCTACAAACCGAATGGAGTCGGTGTTTAAATGCCGGCCCTATAATCACCCCGACTGGCAGACCACGTTGAAGCTCCCGTAACTGGCTGAATTTTATGGTGCGCTTTGATATAGACATTGTTGTTTGTGTCCTTATAGCCTTGAGCTTCTCCCCAAGATGATTTCCCCGATGAGGAGACGCCCAAAATGGTTCCCTTGTGAGGGATTCCTGGAAATACTGTGGACGATGACTTGAAATAGGGGCGGATGATAGTTAAGTTTGCTAAATGTCTTGATATGCCCGGCGGCGGCAATGCCCTTTGCCTTTCCTGCCCTCGGAATGACCCATGATACGTTGTCGATGAATAGGAGAGAGGATGAAGACCAATCTGGAAGATCTCAGCCCCGTGAAGAAGAAACTGGAAATCGAGATAGAGGCGGGAGAAGTGGCCAAGAAGATAGACGAGGCCTATAGAGACTTGAAAAGGGAAGTCAAACTGCCTGGATTTAGGCCGGGCAAGGCCCCTCGAACGCTTCTTGAGAGGCAGTTTGGTGATCAGGTGATGGAAGATGTGACAAGAAAACTAGTCAATGAGACCTTTTTGAAGGCTGTTGAAGAGACCAATATTTTCCCCCTGAATATGCCGGTTTTTGAAAACGGTATTTTGAAAGCCGGTCAAAATTTCAGTTATTCTGCTGTGATGGAAGTCAGGCCTGAGTTTGATGTAAAGGACTACATTGGCCTAGAAGTAGAAAAAGAGATCTGCTCTGTCAGTGATGAAGATGTGGACAAACAGCTGGAGGAAATCAGAAAAAGCCGGGGCACATTGACCTCCATCACCGAAGATCGTGGCATAAAGGACGATGATTATGCGGTTATTGAATATAGGGGGTTTGAAGATGATGAGCCCTTGGAAGGTGCTGAGGGCTCAAATTTCTTGATACAGGTTGGGGCACATAGCTTTCATCGGGATTTTGAAAAGGCGTTAATTGGCCTCAAGAAAGGAGACGACTCTGAGGTCAAAGTGGATTTTGAGGAGAATCACTCTCAGCCTAAACTGGCAGGGAAGAGCGTTAGTTTTGAGGTTAAGGTGGAGGATATTAAGGAGATGATCCTTCCTGATCTGGATGATGGTTTTGCGAAAGACCTTGGTGCAGATTTAGAGAGTCTCGATGAACTCAAGAGGAAGATCCAGGAGAGTCTTCAGTCTCAGGAAGAGAGCCGGATAGATCGGGAACTCAAGGGAAGATTGATGGACAAAATATCGGAGGGCGTGGATTTTGAGTTGCCGGAGAGTCTTGTGGAATCGGAGCTCGAAAATGGAGTCGAGCGAATCAAACAGAGCCTTTTGAGATCCGGGTCCAACTTGGAAAAGGCCGGGTTAGACGAGGGAAGGCTGAGAGAGGATTTAGCACCGACTTCGAAGAAGAGGGTTAAAGAGATGCTGATCCTGGGTGAAATAGCAAAAAAAGACGACCTCACCGTTGACGAGGCAGAGTTGTCTGAAGGCTTCAGAGAGATGTCAATGGGCATCGGACAAGAACCTGAAATTATTCGAAAATACTACGAAGCCAACAATCTCATAGAGTCGTTTAGAGTGAAGCTCTTGGAGGAAAAGACCTTGAACTATCTGGTCGAGAGTGCTAAGATCATCGATACGGAAAAGGTTGAAACGGGCAAGCCCAAACAGGAGAAAAGATGAAAGAACGCTCACTGTCCGGTCGGCAATGAGATGTCCGTTTATTCGGTACAGAATGTGGAAGAGGATAACACACGATGCTAATACCAGTTGTAGTTGAACAGTCGAGCCGGGGCGAGCGTGCCTACGATATATATTCCCGCCTTTTGAAAGACCGCATTATCTTCCTTGGGGATGCGATAGATGATAACATGGCTAATACGATCATAGCCCAACTTCTTTTTCTCGAATCTGAAGATCCTGATAAGGAAGTGAGTATTTACATCAATTCTCCCGGAGGCTCCGTGACCGCGGGTTTGGCCATATACGATACCATGCAGTACATTAAACCCGATGTGGCCACGATTTGCATGGGCCAATGTGCGAGCATGGGGGCGCTGCTTCTCGCGGCCGGCGCGAAAGGGAAACGCTATGCACTACCACACTCCCGGGTTATGATTCATCAGCCCATGGGCGGCGTTCAGGGGCAGGCCACGGATATCGACATTCAGGCCAAAGAAATACTCAAGATTAAAGAGACTGTTCATCAAATTCTTGTGGAGCATACCGGGCAGTCTATTAAGAGGATCCGTCAGGATACGGAGCGCGACTTCTTCATGAGTGGTGAAGAGGCCCTGAAATACGGGATTGTGGATAGGGTCATCAAGAAACGGGAAATCAAACCGGAATCAGAGACAAAGGGGAAAGACTAGATGCAAAGAAAGGGTGATGTCAACGACGATCTGCTGTGTTCCTTCTGCGGAAAAAGCCAAGATGAAGTGAAGAAGTTGATAGCGGGCCCCTCCGTATATATATGTGATGAGTGCATACAACTCTGCAATGAAATAATAGCTGAGGAGTACGGGGCGGAGACCGAAAAAGAGAGATCTGAATCATTGCCAAAACCATATGAAATAAAGGCATTGATGGATGAATACGTCATCGAACAAGAAAGACCGAAGAGGATACTCTCTGTGGCCGTCCATAATCACTACAAACGCATTGGTTCCAAGATTGATATGGAGGGCGTGGAGATCCAGAAAAGCAACATCCTATTGATTGGTCCCACGGGGTCGGGTAAGACCCTTATGGCTCAGACCCTAGCAAGGATTCTCAACGTTCCTTTTACCATTGCCGATGCCACGACACTGACCGAGGCAGGGTACGTTGGAGAGGATGTGGAGAACATCAT
>CAZCCX010000252.1:0-3054 GCA_964497115.1 uncultured Desulfobacteraceae bacterium | reverse complement strand
TTGGCCTCAAATTCATTATTTATCCTCCACATCCTATATGTGCCATCAAACGGCCCCTTGTAGTATCCTTCAAACAGATCTTTACTGAGGGTACCACCACCCTCATATAGGCCCTCATCAGCAGTATGAGGGAACTTGTTGTTTTCCAGTACGCCATCCATAATATGCATCGGTTTTTCCAGCGTGTCCAATTTGTCCAGCATTAGCACCCGATACTTGTTATCGCCTAAATGAATTACCTTAGCAGCAAAGGTAAATTTGTTACCTTCAGAGTCAGTCCCATTACCTTGCCAGTTCCCGCTGAACTGATAATTTGCCTGATTACTACCTGAATTGGCGTTGGGATTTGCACATGAACTCAAGAATAAACACAAAGACAGTAAAGCGATTGATTTGCAGCTTATTATAACTGTCCATAATTGAACATATTTTTCTATGTTCATGTTTAACTCCTCAGCTCAATGTTTCATGGCTTGAATGATAGCGTTTTGATAACCGGCTTGGCAGATGTTTCAGCCAAGTCCGGTTTAATAAATTGTTGGGCTGTTTTGTTTGATATTATCCTTTTGTTAAATGCCATCCGTCCTCGTAAGGGCATTTATAGACCGTAAGAGAAATTCCTTCTTCCTTTTTTAATATCGCAGCTCTTCTGCCGGCATCAGCCTCTGATTCATAAAGATCCTTGTGTTTTCCTGCAAAACCCGTGCAGTGACGGCATTTTGTGCTAGGTGTTTGCCTATCTTTGGGAGATAAATGCCATTCCCCACACTTACTACATTGGTACGGGACTAAATTACGTCCATACTGATTTTCGTAATTGGCGCTTTGTTGTGCCTCCGATTTTGAAGCATAAACAGTAAGCGGCTTTCCATTTCGTTTGCTAAAACACGAATCACTTTTCCGACTCATTTTCCCACTCTATTGAAGCCTTATGATTGAGCTAAGGAGAGAAGGCCCTTCGACTTCGCTCCATTCGACCCGAGCTCATGGCCGATGGCAGGGCAGGCTGTCCGTCCTCACATCCTACCGGGCTTAAGAGCATCTGCAAAAGGGTTGTTAAAGGCTTTGCTTCGCACCTCTTGCTGCTTCTTGCCCTTCTTCACAGGCTTCCTGTTTCCATCCGGTTTGATTTTCTTCTCTTCAGGACCTTTTGCAGCAGGGTCTTTTTTCATTGAAAGGGAAATCCTTTTTCTCTGGATGTCCACATCCAACACAGTGACTTCCACCTTCTGCTGAACCTTGACCACGTCGGCGGGGTTCTTTATAAACCGATCAGCCAATTGACTGATGTGAACCAGACCGTCCTGGTGGACGCCGATATCGACAAAGGCCCCGAATGCCGTGACATTTGTGACCACACCCGGGACTTTCATGCCCGGTTCAAGGTCCTCCATCTTTTCAACCCCTTCGGCAAAAGAGAAGGTCTCAAACTCCTTTCGGGGATCACGGCCCGGTTTAATGAGCTCCGAAAGGATATCACTGAGGGTCGGCAGACCGATATCTTCTTTGATGTAACTTTGAAGATCGATTCTTTCCGCCAGAGCCTGATTCCCCACCAGATCAGCCACAGCACACCCGAGATCGGAAACCATCTCATCCACAACATGATAACTCTCCGGATGCACCGCACTCCCGTCCAGCGGATTTGCGGACTTGGCGATTCTCAAGAAGCCGGCGGATTGTTCAAAGGCCTTTGGGCCAAGGCGTGGGACCTTTTTTAGTTCCTTTCTTGAACCAAAAGGACCGTTTTCATCCCTGTGCGACACGATATTCCCCGCAAGCTGAGGCCCGAGCCCTGAGACGTATGTGAGCAACTGGGCGCTCGCGGTATTCACATCCACCCCCACGGCATTGACACAACTCATCACCACATCATCAAGAGACTGTTTCAGGGCGGACTGATCCACATCGTGCTGATACTGCCCCACACCGATGGACTTTGGATCGATCTTGACCAGTTCAGCCAGGGGATCGATAAGACGTCGGCCTATGGAGACCGACCCTCTCACCGTTAAATCAAGGTTGGGAAACTCTTTGCGCGCGATCTCCGATGCCGAATAGATGGAGGCCCCGCTTTCATTGACAAGGATCACATCGATGTTCTTTGAAAAGGGCTGTTTCCTGACAAAGGCCTCGGTTTCTCTTCCCGCCGTTCCATTGCCTACAGCGATAGCCTCAATTTTATATTTACTCCACATTTCAGCCAGTTTCCCGGCCGCTTCCATCTCCTTTTGCTCAGACATATGGAGATAGACCGTGTCATGATGCAGGAGCCTGCCCTGGCGATCAAGGCAGACGACCTTACATCCGGTTCTAAAGCCCGGGTCAATTCCCATCACATTCTTCTGCCCAAGAGGTGATGCCAAAAGAAGCTGCCTGAGATTCTCCGCAAACACCTTGATGGCCTCTTCGTCTGCTCTTTGCCTGGTTTCCATCCTCATTTCTGTTTCCAGAGACGTGGAAAGGAGTCTCTTGTAGCAGTCTTTAACCGCTGCTCTCACCTCCTCCGAGTCTTCCCCGGAGCCTTTGATAAACAGGGCTTCAAGAATTTCCAGGGCATCTTCTTCATCGGGTTGAATAGAGAATCGCAGAAAACCCTCCTTTTCACCCCGCCGGATGGCAAGGATTCTGTGAGAAGGCGCCGATGATGCCGGCTCTTTCCAATCGAAATAATCCCTGAATTTGCTTCCCTCCTCTTCCATGCCCGATATCACAGTACTTCGGAGTACGGCCTTTTCAAGAAAGAGCTGCCGAACCTTCTTTCTGGCTTCGCTGTCTTCATTGACGATTTCCGAGATAATATGCCTTGCGCCTAATAGCGCGTCATCTACGCTCTCCACTCCCTTTTCCGGATCAATAAACGATTCGGCCACCCTGACGGGATCAATGCCCTTTTGCTCCAGAATCTCCAGGGCAAGGGGCTCCAGGCCCTTCTCCTTTGCGATCTGCCCTTTTGTCCGGCGCTTGGGTTTGTAGGGAAGATAAATGTCTTCAAGAGAGGCCATGGTCTCAGCGCCCAGCACTTGCTCCTTGAGGTCATCGGTCAGGTGTCCG
>CAZCCX010000251.1:0-3080 GCA_964497115.1 uncultured Desulfobacteraceae bacterium | reverse complement strand
CCACCAAGCAGCACCGCCCATTTGTCAAAGGCCCGGAGACCGGGAGCCGTCTTGCGGGTGTCCAGAATGACGGCAGACGTCCCGCTCACAGCATCCACAAATTGCCTGGTCAGGGAGGCGATCCCGGATATTCTCTGGAGAAAATTCAGGGCCACTCTCTCCGCGCTGAGCAAGGCTCTCCCTTTACCCTCAACCGTCGCGATAATTTTCCCGGATTTCGCCCTCTCTCCATCGTTGATCATCGCCTCAAACTGAACTTGGTCATCCAGGGCCAGAAAAGCCGCCTTAGCCACCTGTAATCCTCCAATGACCCCTTTCTCTTTGGCAATAAGACGCCCGTAGCCCCTCCTATTCGGAGGGACGATACGGTTGGTGGTAATGTCTCCATCGCCCATGTCCTCTTCAAGGGCTTTGCGTACAACATCTCTTATCTGCGGTTCAGTGGGGACCATGACATTCAAGTACCCGGAGACGTAACAACTATTACCTAACAATCATCACCCCAATTGAGTTTAACCAAATTGGGGTTAGGATTCTATTTTCATTCTAGGGGAAAAGCACTTGAAAAGTCAATCACACTTGACCACTCAACGCAATGAAAATCCTTTGTTTTCCATTGATTACCTGTGCCGTGTGGTGATATGAGTTCTCAAATGAACAATCGGAAAACAAAGGTCGCCGTTGGTCTCAGTGGCGGAGTCGACTCTTCCATAGCCGCAGCCCTACTCAAAGACAGGGGATATGACGTGGTTTGTATCACCATGAAGACCTTTGATTCCTCCATGCCGTTAACCGAATCTGTAAAGCACGCCTGTTATGGGCCCGGTGAAGAGGAGGACCTCAAGGCAGCGGCCGCCGTATGCGACAGACTGGGAATCCCGTTTCACGCCATCGACCTGAAAGAGGAATTTAGAGACCATGTCATGGCTTACTTCAGGCGGGAGTACCTGGAAGGGAGGACGCCGAATCCCTGCATCCTCTGCAACCACAGGATGAAGTTTGGTTTTCTCCCGGAAAAAGCCAGAAAGGCAGGGATTAATTTTGAGTTTTTCGCAACCGGACACTATGCCCAAATAGCAAAATCCGAGGGCCGATATCTTCTAAAAAGGGCTGCAAACATTTCCAAAGACCAGACCTATTTCCTTTATGCCCTCACACCCGAACAGCTTTCCCACACCTTGTTTCCTGTGGGGGAATACACGAAACCGCAGGTGAGAGAAATCGCCCGCTCTTTGGGCCTTGAAACCGCGGACCGACCCGAGAGCCAGGATTTTATTTCAGGCACGGATTACTCCCCCTTCTTCCGTGAAGGAGAAATCAGAGAAGGTGACATTGTGGACGAAGAGGGAAACGTCCTCGGAAGACACAGGGGTATCGTCTACTATACCGTGGGACAGCGACGAGGCCTGGGGATTGCGTCCCCCCGACCGCTCTATGTGTTGAGAATCGATGCGGCAAGAAATAGAATCGTGGTCACTGAAAAGGAAAACCTTTTTTCAAAAGGCCTCATTGCCACCCACCTGAACCTCATCGCCGTGGAACGCCTTGACAGGCCCTATGACATCCAGGCAAAGATCCGGCTGCAGCACAAAGAGGTGGACGCCACCCTCTCTCCCTTAGAAGATCAGAAAGCCGAAATACGCTTCCGCCAACCCCAACTAGCCGTCACCCCGGGGCAGTCTGTTGTCTTTTATCTAGACGATATCGTATTGGGTGGCGGGGTTATTGAGCAGGCCATCTGATCGAAGGGCGAACTTGACCCCATTCTCAGACTCATTCCCTCATCTCTTTCAGTTGGCCCCACTCGATTAACACCTTACACTACAGACCAGTGAAACAACCTATACTTCAACCGCATACCCAATCGCCTTATAACCTGCAAGCCGCTTTCTATACATTCTGGCCAGCATAGGGACTTCAAGGTCAGCATAGTCATATACGATAACTTCCTTTTTCATGTCATGCAGTCGATGAAGTCTCCCGGCATATTGGGATAAGGTGCCTCGCCATGAAACCGGCAATGCCAAGAATAGGGTGTCCAACCGTGCATCATCAAAACCTTCTCCCAGGTATCTGCCTGTGGCAAGAATAAGCCTTTCCTCGTCCTCTGGAATGCGATTCATCTCTTGTGTAATCCGTTGTCTCTCCTTTTGGCCAGTCCCACCCTTCAGGACAATCACATTCCTCACAAAGGGATAAAGACGGTCTTTCAAGAGCACAAGGTGTTCTTTTCGTTCCGTTAATAGAATCGGGGATCGTCCTTTGTCTACGGCGCTTATCACGTCATCTATGATCAGATTATTGCGATTTTCGTTATTTGTTAATGCCGTATAAAGCTCATGAATTGGAGGACCTTCAAGGTCAATGTTTTTATCAATATTGAAATCGGTTTTGCGTACAATGACCTTGTGTGTAAACGGTCTGGCTGCGGCCTGTCTTCTCTCATCGACACGATATCTGACCGGGCCGCACTGCATGAAGATTATCGGATGATGACCATCTTTTCGAATCACAGTCGCGGAAAGGCCGGCTATGTATTTTGCCTTGCATTGTTTGGCTACAATTTCAAAGCTTCTTGCTGATATGTGGTGACATTCATCGACCACCAGATGTCCATAGGTTCCGACGATATCATCCACAACACCCTTCTTACTAAGGCTTTGAATCAATGCCACGTCAACCATGCCGGAGAGTTTACGCTTTCCCCCGCCGATTTGGCCGATATCCTTCGGATCAAGCCCAAGGAAGTTGCTTAAGCGAGAAACCCATTGATCGAGTAGCTGCCTTCGATGCATCAATACGAGTGTGTTCACCCCCCGCTCTGCAATCAGGGATGCAGCCACTACGGTCTTCCCAAAGGCCGTAGGAGCAGAGAGGACTCCTGTTTCGTGCCTGAGCATAGACGTTACGGCTTCTTTTTGGTCCGCCCGCAAAACACCATGAAAATCCAATACCATGGAATCCCCTGTCCTACGTTCATCTATGACGTTTGGTTTGATCCTCAAATCCTTGAGCAGATCAAGGACCCCATCCAGGCATCCTCTTGGCATACCAATATGTTTCGAAAAATCTTCGCAGCA
>CAZCCX010000250.1:0-3200 GCA_964497115.1 uncultured Desulfobacteraceae bacterium | reverse complement strand
TAAATGGAATTTCATTTTCTTTCCCTTGTTTTTTTCCGTTCTTCGACTGCAAGATCTCCGATAGAATTGTCTAAGATCTTCATGTTCGCTTTAACTGTCTGTAATACCTGGTAGAAAAAGGGCAACTATTCTATTGGGCAATCAATCAATGGATTTTCGTCTGCAGAACAAACTTGTCGGTCCAAGGTGAAAGGTTTGCAGGGGTTGGTTTTTGCGCCTCTTGACTTAAGCTAGCTCTTTGAGGATCCTCTCGTAGGCGGGCCTGAATTCTTCCCATATTTCCAGCCCGATGCGGTTATGGGTGTCGACAACCTCTTCCAGAATGGATCGGTCCGTAAGAGGATTAATAAGCACGGCTCTTAGCACCACAATCTTCTGGGGGCGGTACCTTGTTGCCTCTAGAGTTGTTCTTGATACAAAAGTTGTGTCGTCCAACCTGAGGGCCTTGTGAAGTTTGATGTTTAATGCGTTAACAACATGATTCACTTTCCTTACGCGTTTCTCAAGCGTTGTCACCTGTTTTTTCTCCCTGGAGGATTTCTTCATTTCTTCCCATTCGTGAAGCTGATCCCTGACGGTCTGTGGAATAAACCGGTAGTTTAGAATGAAGAGTTCTGGGCAATTCAGAATCTCAAAGTTTCCACATCCCCCCAACATCTCTTCCAAAAAATGTGTGTTTTCCTTTGCGCTCCTGAAAAGCAGGGCATAGCCCTCGCGGCCCATGATTTTCAGGGCGGCCCACGGTTTCAGACATGCAAAGGGACGGGACCCTTCGATGGTAAACTTCCCCGTATCCACAGAATTTCTGCGGATAATGTAGTTGGCCGTTTGCATGAGATGGTTGAGGTCTGTCTCGCGCCTGAACATGACAAGGCCCATGGTCATGGGACAATAGAGCAATTTGTGGGCGTCCAATGAGACCGAATCCGCCTCTTCTATGCCTTTGAAGAGTTCCCGGTACTCTTCTACCAACAGGGCCGCCCCTCCCCAAGAGGCGTCCACATGAAAATGGGCCCCCACCTCACGAGCCGTTTCACCCAGGCCCTGAAGATTATCCACATTCCCTGTTTCCGTGGTTCCGGCGATCCCGACAATGGCAATGATTTTTGTCCTCTCAGACCCCTTCTTTTCTGTCAGAGATTTGATTTTACGCTTCAGCTTCCTTAAATCCATTCGATTGCAGTCGTCCACCCCTATATTCAGGGCGTTCTCCTCCCCCATCCCGAGCATATTGACTGCTTTTCGTATGGAATAGTGCCCCCGCGTAGAGACGATCACGACCCCCCTTCCATACCCATAGTGCCTCAAGGCACGCTCAACACCGGCTGCTCTGACACCTGGAAAATCGCCTTCAGGTGGGAAGGCCTTTTCTCTGGCCACCATAAGGGCTGTGAGGTTTGCGATGGTGCCGTCCGAGGTCACATTACCAAGCGCCACCCGCGGATTCTGAATATGTTTTTTATAGAATCCATCTCTTCTATTGAAAATCAATCGGTGGAGCCAGGCCGTGAGTTCCCTTTCGACAAAACTTGAGGCCTTGGCGGTCTCGATTTTGACCTGATTCTGGTTCAGGGCCGCAATGATCATCTCCATAAGGATCATGAAATAGGGGACGGCGCTGATCATGTGCCCGATATAGTAGGGGTTGCCCACCTTCACGGAATGGGCCGTCACTTTTTCCTTGATCTCACTCAGGACATCCTTTATCAGATACGGACTCTCCGGAAGCGCGGTCTGATTGAATATCTCGCTGAGTTCAGGCAGCGTAATGCTGCTGTGAATGCCCCTCTTCTCCTGAAAGAAATCATGGATCATCTCCAAAAGTTCATGCCCGAATTCAATGAACTTATCAGGGGACTCGGGCATGATAAATAACTTTCTTAGATATTCCAGGTTGGTCTTGATCTCTTTATGTCTCTTTCCCATGAACTCTCCAGTGAAGTCTTCTTCCATCCTCTCGGATAGCTTGTCGGCAATTACGGAATATACACATCCCCTTTCTTGCCCCTGATAATCTTGACCAAATACACATGGCCCTTCCCTTATCAGAAGCGTTTGAGGGATGATAAAGGATATTTATTGTGTAAGTCAAGGTATTTAGCGATAGGGAAGGAGATGCTGACAGACCGAGACACACGCCGCTGAAAACAAATAGATACTCATGGAAGGCAAATGAATAACTCAAGAAAAAGTCAGGAAGGCTTTGCTAAATAGTCTCAGGAAATGATTATCTCTTGTCACTTTAGGTATGCTCCCAGTTGTTCTCGAGTCACCATTCCCTCCCTCAAAATCGTAGGAGGATCGACGGTAATGTCCATAACAGTGGAGCCCTTGCCCCCCTCCGTCTCACCTCCGTCGAGGACAAAGTCTACACTCCTACCCAAAGAATGACGAACCGCTTCTGCGCTCGAGCAGGCAGCCTGACCGGAAATATTTGCACTTGTCCCGGTGATCGGAGCACCCACAGCCTGGGCCAGTGCCGTAGCCGCGGGATGGCTGGAAAGGCGAAGACCGATCTTCCCAGTCCCGGAGGTCAATAGCTGGGGGAGACCTGGATTTGCCTCAAAGATCAGGGTCAAGCCACCGGGCCAGAATTCCTCCATGATTTGACTTGCGATGTCAGGGATTCGGATCACATACCGATTCAGAAGGCTCGCCGTCGGAATCAAGAGTAGTACAGGCTGATTCTCTTCCCTCTTTTTGATAGCAAAGAGGCGCTGAATGGCTTTCTCATCCCTGGCACTGACGCCCAGACCGTAGAACGACTCCGTTGGAAAGGCCACGACACCACCAGAGCGAATGATCAAAGCCGCCTTGTTCAGCCCGACTCTCAGGTCTTCTCCCGCATCAAGCGCCCGTGGTGGCATCCTCCCACCTCTCCGCTTTCTCGATGGTCTCTTGTGTCAGGCCCTGGCGATAGGCCTGTGATTTCTCCGCAATAGATGGATATTTCAGTGCCAATATCTGTGCGGCCAGAACAGCCGCGTTTATTGCCCCGCCTTTACCAAGGGCGACCGTAGCGACTGGTATTCCAGGAGGCATTTGGACAGTGGACAAGAAGGCATCAACCCCATTGAGGGGTGAAGAATCTATGGGTATTCCGATCACCGGCAAAGTCGTGTGCGCGGCAATGAAGCCGGCTAAATGAGCAGCCCAACCTGCCCCGGCTATAATCACCTCGATACCGCGCCCAGCGGCCG
>CAZCCX010000249.1:0-3216 GCA_964497115.1 uncultured Desulfobacteraceae bacterium | reverse complement strand
TGATTTTCTCCTTTTTCATAGAATCTAAAGGGTAAAATTGGCCTTAACCCAGTTCCAATTAAGAATCACATGCAGCAATGTGGCCGTCGCTAAGATGATGCCTCCTCCCTGATGCAAGATCTCGAATGCGTCGCGGGGGAGAAATTGATGGAACAGCCCCGCGAGGATCTGGTTCAAGAAAAGAAGAGCAAGAATGGGGTTGAGAATCTTCAGTACAGAGTTTCGTTTCATGGGGGTTCCTTTCAGACACTTTGATCCTTAGGAAGCTGGGTCCATTGGTCAGCTCAATAGTTTGCTGATACCGGAGAATTTGACAATACCTCGATTTTGCGTATAGTACCAAAACGCTTGGTATGTACTCCTGCACGAGGGAATTTTGATGTAAGAGACAAGGGATGTCAATAGTTTTTAAGAAGCTTGGGGTGAAGCACGGTCATCTTGACCGAATTCTGGGAAAAGACTTGTAAGAGGCATGTAATAAGGATTCTCAATGCCGACCGGAGCCTGTGGTATAAACTGTGATATGTGCAGACTGAATCTCCTTGGGATCTGTTCTACGTGCGGATCGGGAAGGAGCCAGAAGGGTCAAGAGAAGTTGGCGGCCCAGCTAAGAATTATGGGGGCTCCGTGTCCCATACTGGCATGCGCTCTAGAAAAAAGAATAGAGTATTGTCCAAGGGATTGTGAAGAGTTCCCATGTGATTCATTTAGGAAAGGGCCTTATCCATACAGTGAGGAATATTTGAATATGCAAGAGAGGAGACGCAACGAAGAACCATTGCACAAGACGCCGTCCGGTGACATTGTGACGGTGCCTGTGCAATACTGGGAAGAGCTCAAGAAGCGGGCCCCGGAAAAAGTTTGCATGAATTCATTGGCCAAAAACCATCCCCCGACAGGGATGCTCCTTCCATTCTTAAAGCAATATCTTTTAGTCGATATAGAAAACCGTTGCCTGCATCATCAGAGCCACGGTCAGTGGACCCGGTCAGAGAATCCGCTCTTGGAGTTGGTTTGCCTTTCCTACCTCCTCAATGCGGGCCCCCAATCTCTCAACCAACAGATGGTCAGCGCGAAAGAACTCAAAACCGGGCACTTCTTCACAGGGCCGCATGAACTCAAAACGCAACCTTTATTGAATCGTTATGGGAACGACCTGGAAGGGTTCAAAAAGGCGGCAGAGCGCGCGGGGGGTGAGGACTTGGGTCTTGCCGATGCTGCCTACAAGTTTGAGGCATTGCCCAAGATTCCACTCCATTACCTGTTTTGGAAGGGGGATGAAGAGTTTAATCCCCGTCTTTCAGTTCTCTTTGATCGCTCTATTGAGTATCACCTTGCAGCCGATATTATTTGGGGGCTTGTTACACTGGTTTCGGATGCAATCCTGTCACTCCCCTCATCTTCAAGCGCCGAGAAAGCCTGTTGACAGCCAATCCAACACGAGGCCCCTTTTCATCTTGACAGCAAATCGACACTCTCCTAATATTCGCATCAACTTCAATTAGCAGTACTTTATATTCCATTCTGTCAGTTAGCTGAGATTGATAAGGTTCCGGGTTAGTATTGCGGATACAGAAAGACTTGATCGTATGAGGATTTCCCTTCTGTAGAGCACCGGAGCATATTCTATTTGGCAATATGAAAGGAGTAAAATGGACGGAATTGTTGGACTTTATGGCATAGGCGATAATGAATTAGTGAGTAAGACATTTTTGGCCACCGGTGCTTGTCAGCACAGAGGCAAGGCGAGTACCGGATTGGCCATAGCCACCTCAAAAGGGATCTACGTTCATAAAGGTCTGGGCAGAATCGCCGAGGTGATCGATCACAGAATCATAAGGACTTTTCAGGATCTGGAGCCTATCGCGGCCATAGGAAATATCGGTTACACAAAAAGGAAGATCGCTGAAGAGAACAACGCAGAACCCATCGAGATCTACCCGGTGACCCGCTCCAAATATGAAGTTGTTCTGACTGTCGACGGATATCTGATCAAAGACGACGACTTAAGAGCCGAACTTGAGACGGATTATAGTCTGGAGACAGATAACAAGACGGAAGTAATCGGCGCCTTGTTGCACAAGTACATCACAGAGGAAGGGGTCTCCTTTGAAGCCGGGAGAAAGCTCATAGACCGGTTGCATGGCAGGGCCACCTTTGCAATGACTGCGTTGGTTCATGACGGAAAAGAGGTCTACCTGGTCGCCTTAAACGATGATCGGGCCTTTGAACCCCTGTGTTATGCAAATATTGACGGTACCTTTGTAGTGAGTTCCGAATCTTTTTCCCAGCGTAGACTGGGGGGTAGGATTGAAAAGGAATATGACGGCGCAGAGATGAGCATATGCTCTTCAAAGGGGTTTGAGACAAAGAGATTGAGACAAGAAACCATGATGCCGGACATATTCCAGGGGGTCTATTTTGGAAATGTGGCCTCTGTGTTCAGAGGAAAAGAAATATTCCAGCTCAGACGAGAACTCGGACTGGAATTGGTCGATTATTATGGGACATCAAACGCTGACATCGTAATTCCCAATCCGGAATCGGGCTGGGGTGTGACCATAGGAATTGCAGAAGGGCTTAAGACAGGATTATATCCCGCACTGATAAAGCTCCCGCAGGCCGTGAGGACATTTCAAGAAGGAGAACGTTTAACGAGATCCAAGGAGGTCGGACTAAAATTCGGGGGTATTGATTCCCTACTAAAGGGTAAAGTGATCGCCATGGGGGATGACAGCATTGTCCGAGGCAGTGTGAGTGAAGGGGGTTCCATTTGGGTGGTATACAATGCCGGTGCAAAGTATCTCGAATTCTGGATATCTTATGGTGCCATGTTCTTCCCTTCTTTCAAGCAGTGGCACCGTGGCAAAGATTGTCTGGAAGAACTGGCGGCGCAGAGGGCCTTTAAAGACGATAATCCCTATGATAAGACGCATGATGAGGTCAACAAGGCCGTGGCTGACCTCATTGGTGTCAACGAAGTCAGATATAACCTTCAAGATAGAATTCAGAAAGTTGCCGGTGATGGGTCATTCCAGGCCTTGGACGCGAGCTATCCCATAGACGAGGAATATTGGCCGGGTTGGCTTAAAAAGGAAGTGGAAGTATTCACCCGTTACCGATGAAGATAAGGAATCGGGGGTTCTCCATGAGACCGTCGAGTACATTTCTGGTCACACTCTTTTTTGTGGCCCTACACGGGCTTTCTTCTGTCAG
>CAZCCX010000248.1:0-3229 GCA_964497115.1 uncultured Desulfobacteraceae bacterium | reverse complement strand
GGTCCTATCCAATCCAATATTTGATCTTGGAAAGCTTTTCCTCTGAGACCTTGAAATTCTTGTCAAATTCCGACCAAAACTTTTCATCCTCTTTTTTCCAATCGGAACCGAACCGCTCATCAAAGAAGGAACCCAGGCGGGCGAACCAATTCCCAGGCTTCTCCACTCCCTCCTTTTTGGCGAAAAGTATTTCTTTGAGATAGACATCTATCTCATTCATCTTTTCCTTAGGGATGTATGATTTGGCGCCCTCTTGAATGGATTTTATTAGGTTGTCAGGATTTAGACCGTGTGCCGTGAGCATCAGGGCAGGGATCTTTCTCTCGTTGGCGAATCCCAGGAGCTCAAATCCCCTGACACCCATAATGTCCAGAATGGCTACATCATAGGTGTTGTTCTCTAACAACGCCTTGGCCTCTTCAAAGGTGGATGCGGTTTCTATGTCACACTGTTCGAGGAAAAGCTTCAATATTTCAAGAATATCAACTTCATCATCCACAATGAGGATCTTTTTTCCTCTCAGAATGTCGTCCGTTGCCATGTTGCATTTCTCCTTGCTAAGGGTCTGTTTTTACTGGTTGTTCTGTACTCAATGGGTTTTCATGGTCTTGCTACGTTCCTAACAGATGCCTCAGTAAATAGTCAAGCGTAAACTACTCCATATGTGAAATATGACATTCAGGCCAGACCTCAATGCCGTTAGGGTTCCCCCTGTTAAGCTCCGGTTGTTGCGGACGTCGCGAGGCCGAATGGAGTTCAAGCCAAGAGGTTTCTTTATAAGACTCTTCTCCCAATTGGTTGGGAGAAAGGGGTCTTGGATCCTCGAATCCTTAACGTAAGAATTTCATTAGGCCCCAAGGCTTCTTGGCGTTACGCAGAAACCAACTAATTCAGAGATGATCCCTTTTTTAAAACTTGTTCATCAAGCTACATTTTGGTATCTTCATAGTCAATAGCCATCAAAAATGTATGATTTAGAGCCAATATCGAAGATATAAGGACTTTGTTCAATGTCTGCCAAAATCCCTAGCCCTAAACCCGACGAGATCGGATGTCTCTACGAGATCACAAAGGCCATTCATGGCACTCTGGATCTGAGGAAGGCCTTATACAGGGTCTTGGATCTGTTGTCCGAATACCTGGGCATGAACCGTGGTTCCATCACCCTCCTTAACCCTGAGACCTCTGAAATCCATATTGAGGTGGCCCACGGTATGTCATCTAAGACAAAGACCAGGGGACGCTACAGGTTGGGGGAGGGCATCACAGGCCGAGTCATAGAATCGGGGCGTCCCATGGCAATCCCCCATATCGAGGATGAACCGCTCTTTCTCGACAAGACAGGGCTCAGGGGGCAAATGGACAAATCGAAGATCTCATTCATTTGTGTCCCCATAAAAGAGGGACGAAGGGTCGTGGGGACGCTCAGTGTAGATCGAATCTTTGAAGCCGCCTCTCCTTTGGAGGATGACGTCAGGCTTCTCACTATCATCAGCGGTCTAATTGCCCAGAAGGTGGCATTGTTAGAAAAGATCAACAGGGAAAGAGAAGAACAAAAGGGCGAAAATCTGAGGCTTCGTAAGGAGCTTGGTAAAAGATATAGCTTTGCCAACATTATTGGCAACAGCCGGAAGATGCAGGAGGTCTTTTATCTGATTACCCAGGTGGCAAAGAGTAATGCCAACGTGCTTCTGTTGGGAGAGAGCGGGACGGGAAAGGAACTTGCAGCTAATGCCATCCATTATAACAGCTTGCGTTCGGACAAACCTTTAGTAAAGGTCAATTGTGCTGCACTCCCTTCCAACCTGGTTGAGGCAGAGCTCTTTGGGCATGAAAAGGGGTCCTTTACCGGGGCAGATCGCCAGAAAAAGGGCAAATTCGAACGCGCCAACGGAGGGACGGTTTTCCTTGATGAAATTGGATCACTTGCTCTGGAGAGTCAGGGAAAGCTGCTGCGGGTCTTGCAGGAGAAGGAACTGGAACGGCTTGGGGGGATAAGTACCATTCAGGTCAATGTGCGTCTTATTGCCGCGACTAATAAGAACCTTTCAGAGGCTGTTGAAGAGGGGCTTTTCCGTGAAGATCTCTTTTACCGCCTGAACGTATATCCTATTTATCTGCCTGCGTTAAGGGAGAGGGAGGCCGACATTCTTCTTCTGGCCGACTATTTTCTTGAAAAATATTCAAATGAATACACCAAGGATATAAAAAGGATTTCCACGCCGGCCATTGACGCCCTCACACAGTATCACTGGCCGGGAAATGTCAGAGAACTGGAAAACTGTATGGAGCGAGCGGTTTTGCTGTGTGATGATCAGGTTATTCACAGCTATCACTTACCCCCCACTTTGCAAACAGCCGAGGACACAGGCACCCTCCAGTCCCAGTCTCTGACTGATGCAGTTGAGAGATTTGAGAAAGAGTTGCTTATTGACGCACTGAAGAGCCGTAGGGGAAATATGAGGCGCGCGGCAAACGACTTGGGGACTACTGAACGCATTTTCGGGTACAAGGTTAAGAAGTATAATATAGACCCCAAGCAGTATCGATAGGGTTGAACCCACAGATCTCCCCGAGGAGTTGGGGGGTGTCTCCCCAACAGTGTCCTCGACTTTCGCTGCAGTAGGACTGAAGGAGGCGCTCTGACGCGTCACATATCACGTACGACCTTCAACATATCCACAGCCGAAACAATACCCACCACTCTTTCTCCTCGGGTCACAAACATTCGATGGATGCGATTCTTGAGCATGGAATCGGCTATCTCCTGGGCGGTTGTCTCCTCGCTGACGCTGTATTTTTTGTGTGTCATAATTTCCCGGACTGTGGTGAGGGGCTCAACACTTAGTTGAAGTGAATCAATCTCTTGTGGGGTAAACTGACGATCGAGGGTGTCCAGGAAATATTCATGTGCCCCGGACGGCTCGGAATATTTCTCCGGCAAGGAATCGTGGCGAAGGATGTCGGTCAAGGAAACTACCCCAATGATTTTCCCACCTTCAGAGGCCACAGGCGCGCCTGATATAGATTTCTCAGAAAAGAATTCAACCAGGCGGCGAACCGACCAGTCGGCCTTAGCCTCCAAGACTTGATGGGTCATAATGTCTCTTGCTGTTATCTGTTTCATCTTCTTCTCCTCACTTCCCCCAGAAGCTCGCTGAAACGAGATAAAAGATGATCATTTAGAATAGCATCGACTGCTTTTTTCAGTCGACCGTCTAGTCAGAAG
>CAZCCX010000247.1:0-3256 GCA_964497115.1 uncultured Desulfobacteraceae bacterium | reverse complement strand
CAGGAATTCCGGACGTGAAATGTGACAAGAGACATCCTTTAAAACCGGTGTCAAAGGGTTATAGCCAAACGTGACACCTTTGAGCTCCACAGAGTCAACGGATGAGGGGAGTTCATGTCCTGAAGTCTTCCCAAGGCCTTCAGGGGAAGAGTCAAGGATTCCATGGATAATCTCCATACGGGCAAGATCCTCCCTGAGTAATCCGTAGGTCCCTCCGAGGGTACCAAGGGTAGTAAAGAATAGATAGGTTGCACCCAGAAATGTGGTGAGAGTGCCAATCGTAAGTAAGCCTTTTGAAATCAGCCAACCGCCGTAGACAAAGACACCTCCCAGGGCGAGATATTTGAGACATTCCAAAAGAGGGCTTGAGATCAACCTTACTTTCAGCATCTTTAGAGATAACTGGATCAGTTCCTCTAACAACTGACGAAAAGTCACAGCCGTCTGTCTCTCTGTCGTTTTCCATTTGATCAGCTCGATGTTGGGAAATACTTGCTCGACAAAACTATAGATTTTCGCGTTCTTTTCCTGGATCTCCTTTGAGATAATTCGCAGCCTTCTTCCCACCCACTCTATAATCAGAAGGGAAATAATGGTTGAAAAGGCCATTAGAGCACACATGCGCATGCTTATGTAGGCCAGAAGACCCAGCAAGGCCATGAGTTTGAAGGGATTTAGCAGCGCAGGACCGAATAGCAGACCAAACACAGAAGAGAACCTGGTGGCATCGTCTAGTACCCGCGACATCAGCTTTCCGGTGGGTTCTTTTGTGAAGAATCGTACAGGCAGGTGAAGGATATGGGAGAAGAGATCGTCTTGAAATCTCTGGTTGATTCGAAATTGGACCTTGCTGGAGAAGAGTGACGTTCCATAACGGAGCAGACTCCGCAGCAGAAAAAGGATGATGAGGATGAACAATATACCTTTGGTCGTATCCCAATCCTGAAGGAGGAAACCCTTGTCAACAAGTTTTCTGGAGAGGAGAAGGCCATAGAACTCAACCGGGATCAAGACCAGCCCAATTCCGCCCAATAGTAGGAAGGCAGGGATATAGGATTTCCCATCCTTTAATATTCGCTTAAGGATATGAAAAGTACTATTCATTTCTTTTCTCTACCCTCTGATAAAGGCGCCCGTAATGAGAAGGAGCTGTTTAAGAGCAAAGGCTGCTATCTGTAAAACACGACCCGGATAGAAGAGGAGGCGTTTGCCTCGGTGAAGGCTGTGAAATTCCTGCTCAATGACCGTTTTCTTGGGAAACAAAGTCTCCCACAAAAAAGTGATTCGCGCCTTAAGCCTGGGAAGACAGAAAAGGGCCATAAGAGGGCCCAATCGATGAAGAGTCTGCCCTTTGATCCTTGCCCCCAATATGCCCCGCTCAAGCCTGGAAAGATTCTTGTACAGATGATCAAGCCGGGACCCTTGGGGTGGCTCCACTCCAAAGAGACCCTTTGTGAGATAGAGGGAATAAGAAAGAGGCCTTGTCTGGTCAAGCTGATCCGCCCTTTTTTCGAGCCTTGTCCAGAACGCGCTGTCACGGTTCTTCACTAACATGTAGATATCGACGATCCAGATGAGGCTGGAAAAGGAGTGTTTCATCAGGTGTTGGGTAAGGAGAAGGACATTGTCCACGTCATCAGGACGTCTGATCCATCGGAATCCCTCTTGCCAAGGAAGGGAGTTCGCCCAGACCGGTTCCATGCCGGAGGGGAAGAGTTCCGCCCGGTTGGCGATCCGATCCGTGTTCAGAGCATGGATATGCACATCAATAACAGATTTGTCCTTGTGAAAATTATGGGGGATCATGGTATCGGGCACGTAACCCAGTTTAAGGAGGAGGTTGACAAATCGCTCGTATTGCTCGGGGCGCACCATTAAGTCGATGTCACTCATGGGCCGCATCCCCACACCAGTATAGAGGTGCTCCAATAGAGAAGCGCCTTTGAGGGTCAAGGCCTCTACCCGGTCACTGCCTAAGGCATGCTCCAGTTTCTCCAACGTGTTCAAAGCGATCAGATTTTGAGCCACAACAGATTGATAATAGTGTCTAAACTGGGAAAGGGTGGAGGGTGGTATGTCCGTATCCTTGAGTCGATGATAGAGGATTCCGGCGACTCCTTCCATGCAGGCGATTTCCTTCAGACTTTTCCAGTCAAGGTGAGGGGTTTTTGGCGTCGAGTGATGACTGAGTGCTCGATTTATATATCTTATCTCTTGATCAAGGCCGTTTTGTCCATCCATCGGGAAAAGTCGCGTCAAGGCATTCTTGGTTTTCAGCCTGAGGGCGCCTATGGTGAGATTTTTTAGACTAAGCCATGTGTAAAGTCCCTTTATTCTGGATCTGAAACCGGTTGAGACCGGAATAAGCCGATCATTTCTTATTATGGCCTCAACTCTGCCTGACACGGCAGAGAGTTCTACGGGTTCAGGGTCAGATTCAAGTTGTGAATCTCCTTTCAATATCCCCCTGTTTTGGGGGAGCATTCTCACCAAACGGTGAATCACGAGGCAGTCTTTTGAGCTAGGAATTATGGCTACATCCCCTACCTGAAGTGATTCTGCGGAGACTCGCTCAGCGATAACTCGGTCTCCCGGTTTGAGGAAAGGGTGCATAGAGTATCCGCTGAAATGTAGATGGAAATGTTTGGCCGGTTCTGTCAATTCGTTTCACTCAATAAGACGCCTTTGAATATTGCCGATCCCCTAGGAAGTGAAAAACCTCATATTTCCGATCCCGCACTGTGCATGGGCTATACTACAGCTGGAGTCTTTAGTGCCTTAGAATAACTGGAAGCCCGCTTTTCCACCCTCTATAACAACGCTATTGCGGAGGCCGGGCGTGGGAATGACAAGCATGGAACTAAATGGAATTATTACGATCCGCAAGTATTAATTCCGTCTTCATTGTAACCTGCATAAGTCAATTTGAAAACATCTGTTTCAAATTCATTGGTTGATTTCGTACTGATCAGCCTGGTTTTCCGAGAAGGAGTGAGTCCGGCACCAGGGCCATCTATCGATGGGGTTTTAGCACAAGAGCGGGAAAGGCTATGGCATTTTCTCTAAGATACTCTTTTATCTAGTGGTTTTGGGGCTTTTAGAGTTGAATAATACAAGAAACGGATGTATACTAAAAAGCATTGCTGTCCAAGAAAAATCTGAGAACGGGTTTGGGTAGACATAAGTGCTTGATTTGACATGTTCGTCAGATTCGATTGAAATTCAGGTTCCCTTATATGCTTCGGAACCCCTGAAT
>CAZCCX010000246.1:0-3284 GCA_964497115.1 uncultured Desulfobacteraceae bacterium | reverse complement strand
CTTGAGAGAACAGCCCATGCCTCATTTCTTACTTGATTCGCGAATATATGATACAGAGCATTAGGTTTAACTGAATCTGTGGAGATTGTACATGGCCGAAGAAACTGAAATAAGACGAGCAATTTGCAGATTCTGTTTCGGAGCCTGTGGTGTCCTCGCGCATATCACGGACGTTGTTGCTTTAGGCTAGAATTGCGGATTAGGTGAGCCCTGAAAACGATTCCCACCATTTCGTATTAGTGCCTGTACCGGTTCCAGTCCGTCAGCTCTTCCTTCGTGGATTGCTTTTAGAATAGTCCCCCCGCCTGAGAAGAAATAGTATTTGGGGTCATCTACGGCTCGGATGTAGGTTCCTGGAAGCATAGAGCGAAATTCCTGGAGTGTGTCACCGCCTGCAAACATTTTGTTGGCGTCCTTGTTTTGATCGATCAAGGCGTACATTTTTTTTGTGCCGTCCGAGAAGTGTGGAGTGAATCCCATCACCGCATTTATGAACATGCTCTTGGCGGTCAATATGGCGTCGGATAGGGGTTTCTCGGCAAAGGATTCTTCGGCAACATCCACCACATAATTCAGTTTCGTTCCCGGCTTTAATGTCCGAACGTCATGGATTCTGCACTTGCCCTCAACCTTGCCGTCCAGGGTATCGGATTCAACAATCAACGGCGGTTCGATCAATTTGTGACTGTAGTCCCGGGCGATCTTCAGGAATTCATGGGCAATTTCCAGCTCTTCCTCATCTATCCCCTTGATAACGATTCCGTATTTTGCACAAAGGTACGCGTTATAGATGACACCGCCCATCATCAGTTGATCGACTTTTTCAAGGAGCGAGTGAAGTGGGCCGATTTTGGTGTCAAATTTGGATCCCCCGATGATGGACAACATGGGTCTCTCAGGGGAGTAGATTCGGTCAAGGTTGTCTATTTCATGTTGCATCAGATAACCGGCATAAGAAGGCAGATGTTTTGCGACAGTAAAGGTAGACGTGTGAGGCCGCCAAGAGCCGAACGCGTCATTGACAAAAACATCAGCTAGCCCAGCCAATTGCTCTCCAAATCTTTCACCTTCAATACCGTTCTCTTCCTCACCCTTAAACCACCGAATATTGGGAAGATAAATACCATCAATCTTGCCCTTTCGCAGCCTTCTTATTAACAGGTTTACGGAAGTATCGATTCCAATATACCCGCTATTGTCTTGGGCTTCCTTGAATTCAGGGACTATGAATTTTGTAAAAAGCTTCTTTTCCAGGTAATCGACGATCGGTCTTACATCATACTCCATGTCCATACTGATTTTGCCCGTCTTCTTGTCCCTAGGGCGGCCGACGTGGCTCATCAAGATGAGTCTACCCCCTTTAGACAGGATGTTAAATAGGGTCCCGAAGGTCACATCAATTCGAAAAGGGTCCTTGACGACATACTCTTTCGCCACGTTGTGATCTACGCGGATTAACACGACCTTCCCCTTTAGGTCTGCATCCTGAATTCTCGGAATATTAGCCATTTCTCCTCCATAAGTTTTGTCTCATACTATTTCGCGTGTCCTTGTTTGTTCCTCTGGGATCGGTCACGGCCCCTCAATAGATGCCAGTTCGGCAATAAAGCTACCAACAATGACTTTGCTTTTAAACCTTAAGGGGATCTTTTTATCATCAGCAGTCACCCATACCTTGATTTTGGCGTCATCGCTCTTCTCAAAAACCCCGCCAATGTCCTTCATATCAGGCTCAATCAGATAGGCATCATACTCTCCCATCTTGACCTTGATTCGTTCTCTCTTAAGCACCTTGGCGATACCCATGACACATTTTTTACCATCCGAGACCGGCACCAACAATTCTTTCCCTACCTCCAGATCATGGGTCCGAAAGGCATAGAAGACGGACAGAGGGTCAAAAGAACCAGAGATAAGTGGAACCGGCCTCCAGTCTTCACCGGTCCTGATATATTGAGTCTCCATTTTTTCCCAGTCAAACCTGACGATCACCTCTTTTTTCCTGTGTCCTTCTTTATTTTTCCTGTAATGGATGGCATGGTTCATGCCCATATCCGTCAATGACTCGTAGGTGTCACGAACCTTGTAGAAGACGTCAACAAAAGGGGTTGTCCTTGCGGACATTAGAAAACGAAGGACCTTTTCACCGTTTACCTCCTCAATAGGGAGGATCTGCAGGCTCGCTTCACCCGCTCGTATGAACCCCCACCTGACCTCAAAATGGAGTTTTTCTCCCGGTTCAAAAGGGATCTCCCTCTTCTTATCACTCTCGCCGGCTAAGGAAACGCTAGAAACAAGAAAGGACAATATGCTGATCAAAAAGGCTATTTTAATGCTTTTTAACATGGGTACCTGTTTTTGCGCTTGATCGATTATTCTTCCCCAGCAGTTGCCGGCGTGACGTGATTGATGTCTACGATAAGAAGCTATTCTTCCTGGCTCAGAGCATAGGGGATTCTGGTCTGCAAGTCAATGAGAAGGGCTTCGCATCATACGGTATCCCTCCCTCCAGAATCCAGAAATACAGAGTATTCCCGAAAATCTCTGGATCCCGGCTCGCTCCCGCCTCCACGGGGCTAGGCCCGGATGACGAATTGTGATACAGTCTCTCTGGGCCGGGATTCTTTGTTCTATCCCATGGAGTGGGCCTTGGAATATCCCCATCACATTCAATGCTCGTCCATAAACGATGAAAGACTTTTGAAGGATCAGATTCATGGCAAAGGACAAGACGAAAGACAAAGGATCTTCTCTTCAACACAAAAGAATTAAGATCGATTTGTTGGTCCACGATATTAAGTCTCCGTTGGCTGTTATTGAGACGGGAATCTCTTCACTTATTCGAAACAGAAGTAAGTGGGGCCCTCTGACTGAAAAACAGGAAAAGATTCTCATGAGGACTTTGAGAAACACCAAAGTGGCTCAAGATTTAGTAGAAAGCGTTATGGAAATGGGTATGGCCAGAGACGGTGTGTTTAGGTATATGAACTGCACGATTTCCGGGCTGGTTTTGTCGGTTTTGAGGGAAGTTCTTGATCTAGTCGATGTTGATATGGGCGAGAAGATCAATGGTTGTGAAGGCCTATTTCCTTTAATAGACCTCTTGAAGGGAAAGGGGATTCTAATTTCAGTTGATGAAGGGCTTTGGTCTCAACAGATCCGACTTGATGAATTGAAGGTAAAACAGATCATCCGGAATCTATTGAATAATGCCATGAAGTATCGGAAAAACCTTGTGGAAATCTAGTTTATCCATGAAGGCCGCTTCCTCCACATCTCCGTAA
>CAZCCX010000245.1:0-3290 GCA_964497115.1 uncultured Desulfobacteraceae bacterium | reverse complement strand
AGAAAGGCTGAAATTAAAGGGACACACTCTAAAAAGCCGAACCGATACGGAAACGCTCATTCATCTCTATGAAGAGGAAGGTACTGATTGTCTGAAGCACCTCAATGGAATGTTTGGATTCGCCCTTTGGGATGGCCGGAGACAAAAACTGTGGCTTGGAAGGGACCGTCTGGGCATCAAGCCTCTCAACTACTATTGGGACGGCCAACAACTGATCTTTGCCTCGGAAATCAAGGCTATTCTATGTGATCCTGATGTGCCGAGAGAAATAGACCCGGAAGCCCTGGATCTCTACCTGACCCTAAACTATATCCCGCCCCATTGGACAATCTTTAAGAATATTCGGAAGTTGATGCCGGGCAACTGGCTTATCGCAGAAAAGGGGGAAATATCCGTTGAGCCCTACTGGGATATTCCCACCCAGACCGATCGAGGGGACACGCATACCGCTCTTGATGCACCCACGGAAACCCTCACCGATATCAAACACCATCTTTACACCCTCATGGAAGACGCGGTTACACGCCGTCTCATATCGGATGTTCCCTTCGGCGCTTTTCTCAGCGGCGGGATAGACTCAAGTCTCATTGTTGCCCTCATGTCCAGGAACTCCAATCGTCCCGTAAAGACATTCTCAATCGGGTATGAAGACCTTCCCTCCTTTGACGAGACAAAATATGCCAGGGATGTCGCCACGTTTCACGGGACCGAACATCAGGAGTTTAAGCTTGGACATAGGGATATCCTGGATGCCTTTCCCCTGGTCCTGGAATGCGTGGATGAGCCGTTTGCAGACTCTTCCGCCGTTCCCACCTACATCGTCTCCAGGGAGACGAGAAAACATGTGACCGTAGCCCTCTCCGGAGATGGCGGAGACGAACTCTTTGCCGGATACAGGATGTATCAAGGGGAACGTTGGTCCCAGTACTTCAAAAAGATTCCCCGATTTGTAAAAGACGGGCTCATCGCCCCATTCATCAATGCGTTACCTGACGCAAGGGACAAACCAAGCCTGGAAAGGATCCGAAGGGCCAAGAAATTTGTCAAGGGGATGAGTCTCGATTTTCCCCAACGATTTTCCCGATGGCGAGAGGTTTTTCCCCTCTCTCTAAGGCAAGGTTTGTTGACGAATCCTCCCGATGAAGATATCTATCTTGCTCTTATTAAAAAAATCGTCAAAGATGAAGAAGATCGTTTTGCTAACGATATCATAAACTTGATGCTATACATGGATGTAAGAGGTCTGCTTCACGGGGATATGCTCACCAAGGTAGATCGAATGAGCATGGCCAATTCCCTCGAAGTCCGGGTCCCTTTTTTAGATCACACCTTTGTCGAATATGTCTTTCAATTAAAGGGAAGTCTGAAGCTGAAAGGGAAGACCGGAAAATATATTCTAATGGAGACTTTCAAGGACCTGTTGCCTCCTTCTCTACACAATCGACCAAAATGGGGTTTTGAGATGCCCATCGGCGCCTGGCTCAGAAACGAGTTGAAGTTCCTCATTGATGAGTATCTAGCCAAGGATGTCATCAAACAACAAGCCCTCTTTGATTTTGATATTATTAAGGGACTGATTAACGATCACATGAATGGACGCCAAGACACCTCATGGCACCTCTGGAATCTGATCGTCTTTCAGCACTGGCATAAGACATACCTCTGAGTTAAACGTTTATCACTTTTGTCCAAGAACGGTGCTTATCCAAGGGTCTGGGGGTCTCTTTTCAAGCTCAAACCATTTATCCGGAGGTGGTGGAACGGCACCTCATTTTTGCATATGTGGCAGCAGGCCCACAAGACAATTACTTAAAGCGACAGACCTCGTATGTGCCTGTCCGGAGACCCTTTCGTTCCGAAGATGGGTGCGGTAAGGACAGAGGAGTCTTGTGGGTTTGTACTTGAAAAGAGACCCCCAGACCCTTGGTCCCGAAGCATGTAGGGGGAGCCTGAATTTCAATCTTCAAGCTCAAACCAGCAGATAAGACAATCAGATCTGGAGAGGAACATCGCATCTCTCCGGCACATGGAAAAAGTCAGAGGCGAGATGAGAGAGGATAAAAAGGTGATTTGCCTATGGTGATGACAATACTCAGGGTTCCAGCCCTTTTTCTTTTCATCCTCCCCGCTCTTTTCTTGTCGACCTCGGGCTGCAGCCTGACCTACGTTTATCACGCCGCAAAAGGCCAGTATCAACTACTTCATGACTCAATTCCGGTGGAAGAGGCACTTGCAGGAGAGACCCTCGGCTCTAAAGAGAACGACCGGCTTCAACTCGTGGCCTTGATTAAGGCATTCGGAGAGGAAGAACTGGGACTCAAAAGGACCGAAAACTATCAAACCGTCTACCTTGAATCTAATCAGGCCCCAATATATATACTGTCGGCTTCCCCCAAGGACCGTCTGAAACAAGTGACATGGTGGTTTCCCTTCGTCGGAAAGATGCCTTATCTGGGTTTTTTTGATCTGGAAGAAGCAAAGAAGAAAGAAGAGAACCTGCTTCATAAGGATCTTGATGTATTTATGGGGTTTGCCGATGCATACAGCACTCTCGGTTGGTTCAAGGATCCGGTGACCATGAATCTTCTTGAGGGATCCACCTTGGACCTCGTTGAGACTATTCTGCATGAAATGACACACACGACCCTTTATCTCAAGGGACAAGGTGAATTCAATGAAGGCCTGGCAGTTCTGGTGGGAAAAGCTGGGGCGGTTGAGTTTTTCGAAAACAAATACGGCCCATTTGACCCCTTGACCATTGAAGCAAGGAATAGGTTTGCGGACGAACACATATTCTCTGGCTACTTGGATTCTCTTCTCAATGAACTGGACCGACTCTACAATTCCCCCATAAGCTACCAGGAGAAACTAATTCGAAGGGAGAAGGTCTTTGCATCATTTCTTGACCGGTTCCTTGAGATCAAGGCGCAATTGCAGACAGATCGTTTTACTCACTTTGGAACTGTCGAACTGAACAATGCCTATCTCATGGCCATCGGTCTCTACCACCGGAATTTCACCCTTTTTGATGCGCTATTAAAGGAAAAGAACAACTCGGTGAAAGAAACGATTATATACTTACGGGATATCTCCAAAAAAGAGGAACTTGTGTTGGAATGGCTGAAGAATCGCGTCAAAGAGACTTCTCCTTAACGCTGCAAAAGGTGGAGATGTCGACATTCGCTTTTGCCCGGAAACAGCGCCTATCCAAGGGTATGGGGGTCTCTTTTCAAGCTCAAACCCACAAGACTCCCCTGCCCTTACCGCCCCCATCTTCGGGACGAAAGGGT
>CAZCCX010000244.1:0-3298 GCA_964497115.1 uncultured Desulfobacteraceae bacterium | reverse complement strand
AACTGGAGGAGAATGGGCACAAGCGTATGTTTCCGATTCAGAAACGAGGAGTTTTTTCGCTGAGCTAGGCCGCACAAGGGTTTTCATTGAGGTGTACTCAAAAGTACGTCGCAGATGGAAACCAGCGGAGAACGACGCTCAGCGGAAAAAGAACCGTTTCTGCACGGAAACTAAATAGCCAGTGTCATACCTTCCCTGGCCCAGAAGACATCCGTCTCGCCTTCATCAAACCGGTACTTTGATCTGCTTTCCATCGACAGCGCGTCCAAGAACTTATCTGAATGTTGGGGATCGTGGTGAAATACAGCCAGCTGTTTCACTTTGGATTGATTTGCTATTTCAAGAAGGAGAGAAATCGAGGTATGTCCCCACCCTACTTTAGTCAAATACTCTTCCTCGGTGTACTGACCGTCAGCGATCAGGAGGTCAGCCTCATAAATGAAGTCACGATATTCCTGGGCCAAAGCCTCTTTGTCGGGTTCCTTTGAGTTGGGGTCAAAAATCAGGTTTAACTCCACATCTGTGGCATAAACGATCCTTTTCCCGTCTGCATTCAATCTGTAGCGCACAGAGCCGCCAGGATGGAAATGCTGTTCCTGCCAGTCCACCACGACGGGGCCCAAGGCTATCACTTCTTCGGAAATTTCTTGAATACTTACATCTGCGGCGACATCTGACATAGAAACGGGAAAGTACCCGGAATCCATCTGGTTCTTCAATATAGATTCGATATAACGTTCCTTATGGTGACTTCCGTGAATAGTCAGTTTTGTGTCTTTAATGAAAACGGGAAGAAAGAAAGGGAATCCCTGAATATGGTCCCAATGGGTGTGGCTGAGAAAAAGGTGAAAGCAAGGCGCGGGCCCCTCCTCCTTGTTGAAGTCCTCGGACAGCTCAATGCCCAGGGGTCTCATTCCTGTCCCGGCATCAAGAATAATTTTAGTGTCTTCATAAGTGACTGCGACACAAGGCGTGTTACCACCATATTTTTCCGTGATTCGCCCTGGAGTAGAAATCGACCCGCGGGTTCCCCAAAAGGTAATCAGAGGTTTTTCTTCTTTGCCTGGTATCATGTTTGCTCTAGCGTCTGCTCTTCGTTGAACAGGAGTTTTATCCCACCGATCTCAATCTGATCGAGGTTCCGCAGAACGCATTTCTCAATCTTCACACCGTTCACGTATACGCCGTTGGTGCTGTTCAGGTCTTTGATGTGATACTCCTCATTGCGAAAGCCGACACATGCATGCTTTCGAGACACATTATTGCTCGGAAGCGGAATATCACATTCACTGGTTCGACCAATAACGGTCTCCTCCCTTCGCAATTCCACGACCTTCACTTTTTTGCTGATACCAGTTATTTCGAGGTAGGCACGCTGCTTCATGGGGATTTCGCCGATGAACGCCTCACGAGGCACTTGTATTGTGGCGGAGTCCATGTGCCCTCTGTCATCTGAAGACAGCCTCTTGAGATGTTTCTCCAATACGCTCTTTTCGTCCTTCTTATTCATTTTCGTCCCGGAAGCTCTGAGTGTTTGAACCCTTTGATTAACTCTAATTAATTGGATATAATACATATTTATACATCTTTTGATGCCTTTAGTCAATATAAACAAGCGAATGCCCGTTGACACCCTTTGATATTTCGATATAATCGGGACCCGCTAACAAATAAAAGAGGGCTACGGGATTACTATGGAAATCCTGATCACAGGCGGCTGCGGATTCATTGGCTCCAATTTTATAAGATATTTGCTGAAGAATAGAGAAGATATGAAGGTCATCAACATCGACAATTTGACCTACGCAGGGAATCTGGCCAATTTGATCGATGTGCAAAGGGATTATCCTGAACGATATGCCTTCGTTAAAGGAGATATCGCAGATAAAAAGACTGTTAAGGACATTTTTAGGAAGTCCGACATAGCGTGTGTGATTAATTTTGCCGCCGAATCCCATGTGGATCGAAGTGTCATCGGTCCTGAAATATTCGTTCGCACAAACATCCTCGGGACCTTTAATCTCCTTGAAACAGCCCGAAATTCCTGGCTTTTGCAGGATCCGGAGAATTCGAAAGTAAGGCGTTTTCTACATATTTCAACGGATGAAGTCTATGGTTCCCTTGGGGAGGCCGGTTACTTCACCGAACGATCGCCCTATGATCCTTCCAGCCCCTATTCTGCCAGCAAGGCCTCCTCTGATCATATGGTTAGGGCCTATGGCCGAACCTACGGCTTACCCACCATCATCACCAATTGCTCCAACAATTACGGCCCTTATCAATTTCCGGAAAAGCTGATCCCTTTGATGTTTACAAATGCCGTGAAAGGCATTGAACTGCCGGTTTATGGTGATGGAGAGAATATCCGGGACTGGATCTATGTGGAAGATCATTGTGAGGCCCTCCTCACTGTGCTGGAAAAGGGTAATCCTGGAGAGAGCTATAACATCGGCGGCAATTGCGAAAAGCAGAACAAAGAGATTGTTCACCTGATCTGCGATACTCTGGATGAACAATTAGGCATTCTGAATGACCAACCCAGAAGGGACCTTATACGGTTTGTAACTGACAGGCCGGGACATGACAGGCGGTATGCCGTTGATACGCACAAGATACGCCAAGATCTAGGTTGGAAGCCAAGTGTATCTTTTGAAAATGGAATTCAACGTACCATTGAGTGGTATCTTAACCATTCCAAGTGGATTGAAGAAATTTTGGACGGAACCTACATGGACTATTACCGGAAACAGTATGGAGCAAGACTGAATGGACACGAATAGACCTATCAAAGGCATTATCCTCGCGGGGGGGCATGCCACACGACTCTATCCTGCGACCTGGACCGTCTCAAAACAACTCCTTCCTGTCTACGATAAGCCCATGATCTACTATCCCCTCTCCGTCCTCATGCTCGCCGGGATTCGGGAGATCATTATCATCTCCACTCCCACAGACCTTCCCCTTTTTCGAAAGCTATTGGGGGACGGCCAACAGATCGGGCTATCCTTCCAGTATGCAGAACAGCCAAAGCCTGAAGGCTTAGCCCAGGCCTTTATCATTGCAAAGGATTTCATTGGGAGGCATCCCTGCTGTCTCATCCTGGGTGACAACCTCTTTTACGGCCACGGCCTTGTGGATGGCATACAGAGCGCCATGAAGACCGATGGTGGAGCAAGCGTTTTTGCCTACTGGGTCAATGATCCGGAAAGGTATGGGGTGGTGGCATTTGGTCAGGATGGAAAGGCAACGAAAATTGTCGAAAAACCCAAATCCTACATTTCAAACTGGGCTGTGACCG
>CAZCCX010000243.1:0-3338 GCA_964497115.1 uncultured Desulfobacteraceae bacterium | reverse complement strand
GTGGCTCCCACGAACAGAAGATAAAGTACCTACTCCCCTGTGCATCGGGGGAAGCCATTGGATGCTATGCTCTGAGTGAAGCAGGCGCGGGGTCGGATATTTCAAAAATACGCACCACAGCCGTCCGGCAGGGTCATGAATGGGTAATTAGCGGGAAAAAAGAGTTTGTCACAAATGGCAATATCTCCTCATATTGTGTTGTCGCCGCAGTGGTACAAGATAGAGAGGGTGAGAAGGAGACCCGTTTTTTTGTGCTTGATCTTAAGGCGGCGCCTGGGATCAGGATAGGAAGCGCGGATGATCAAGTAGACATTCCGGCTTTTGGGACCTCAGAACTTGTTTTTGAGAAAGCAAAGGTATCTGAGGGTGCCCTCCTTGGCAAGAATAATGACGGATTTGGGAAGACGCTGTCATCCCTTGATATGGCACGAGTTGGCATTGCCTCACAAGCGGTAGGGATAGGACGAGCGGTTCTGGAGGAGTCTGTCAGGCATGCCAAGACAAGAGAGCAATTCGGCAAGCCCATAGGGTCGTTCCAGGCTATTCAGTGGAAACTGGCCGACATGGCCACAGAGCTTGATGCGGCGGAACTAATGACGCTGAAAGCGGCATGGTTAAATGATAATCAAAAACCGTTTCACAAAGAGGCTGCGATGGCCAAGATGTATGCATCAGATGTTACCATGAGAGCCTCAATCGAAGGAGTCCAAATTCTCGGTGGACATAGCTATCGGGTGAAACATGCCATGGAACGTCATATTAGGGATGCGAAAATATGTCAGATCTACGCAGGAACCAATGAGATTATGCGCCTGCTGATAGCAGAGAATCTTGTGAAAGGGACTTGAAACAAACCTGAGAACTGTTCAGCCTCGATTTAATTACTCCCCACAAGTCCAGTCCCCTCAGTTTTAACTAAACCCTCCACCTTAGGTGGAGATCCCGGAAAGGTTCTACTGTTCCGGCGTGAAACGAAAGGGTTGTTCTGTAAGGGAGTGATGAACCGTGATGATTAAGGAGGCTACATGAGGGCTTCCACTTTCCAAAGAACGAGCCATAAGGTTTGATATAGGCTTTTCGGTTTGCACGCGCAGGTGTTGACTTGTGCGGGTGAAAGGTCCAATTAAGGACAGAGGATTTTGTCAAAATGAGGTCAACTTAGAGTATGGGAGAGGTTGCTGAGAAGATAATTAATGGGGACATCCGAAGTGTGGCCCGACTTATACGCGATATTGATGATGGAGTTCCTGAGGTCCGCGAGACCATGAAAGAACTTTATTCCCACACCGGGAAGGCGTATATCATTGGCATTACGGGGGCCCCTGGCGTAGGGAAGAGTACATTAGTCGACGCTATTATTGGGAATTTGAGAGATAGAGGAAAAACGGTGGGAGTGCTGGCCGTGGATCCTACAAGTCCGTTTAGTGGGGGTGCAATCCTGGGCGATCGTGTCAGAATGCAACGTCATAGTACTGATCCGGGAGTATTTATTAGATCTCTAGCGACACGGGGACACTTTGGGGGATTGACACAATCAACCCGATATGCAATCGACGTTTTGGACGCTATGGGGAAAGATCTTATTATTGTCGAAACGGTCGGTGTGGGACAGGATGAAGTGGACATTGTGAAAGCAGCACATACGACTGTGATTCTGGTGGTTCCCGGAATGGGCGATGATATTCAAGCGATAAAAGCAGGTATTCTTGAAGTAGGCGACATATTTGTCATCAATAAATCGGACCACCCCGGCGTCGAGAAAACTGAAAACGACCTTAGGGCCATGATAGTCTTGGGGAATAGAGAAGATCGAGAGATTCGATGGGAGCCATCAATCATTAAGACAGAGGCACTGTTCAATAAAGGCATATCGGAGCTTATTGCTGAGATCGATAAGCATGCTGAATATCTACGCACGATATCGAGCGGCGAAGGGTCCGCAAAGAAAAAGGAAAAACTCCGGGTACTGCTTCGTGATATGGTAACAAATCGTTTGATGGAGGCTTTTTCTAATCAATTGATGCAAGACATTCACTTCGAAGAAGCTGTGGAGTCAATTTACCTGGGAAGAACTGACCCTTATACGGCGTGTGACAGACTCCTCCTTTCAAGAACATTCCAATAGTGGAAAATTAATGAGAATTGATGTGGGATAAATAGCCTTGGGAACTGACCTCACCTTTGAACAAGGACCAATTCGGCCTCCCAATGAGGCCAAGAGCCTTCTTTTGCGGGTTACACGAAATTGTCCATGGAATCAGTGTCTCTTCTGCCCTCTTTACAAGAAGAGTCGATTTAGCCTTCGAACAGTGGAGGAGATCAAAGGGGATATTCAGACGGCAAAAGACATTGTTGATGATATCGAATCTTTTTCCGTGAGACTTGGCTTCAGTGGAAAGGTCACTGAGCAAGTGGTCAGTGCGATCTTGAGTAATCCTGATTACAGCATGGCTTACCGAGGTATGGCCATGTGGCTCTTCTACGGGACAGGAGGCTGTTTTTTGCAGGATGCAGATAATCTGGTCATGAAAACGAAGGATCTGGTGGAGGTGTTGAGTTTTCTTAGGGAAAAGATTCCTCAAATCACTCGTGTCACGACATACTCGAGATCCAGAAGCATCATCCAAAAAACTGTAGAATCCCTCAAGGCTATTCGAAAGGCTGGACTGGATAGAGTGCACGTGGGACTCGAGAGTGGCTATGACCCGCTCTTGAAACTGATGAAGAAAGGGGTCACAGGGGTTCAACATGTGGAGGCCGCTGCAAAGGTAATGGAAGGAGGCATGGAGCTTTCTGAGTATGTCCTGTCGGGTTTGGGGGGGCAGGAATTGTGGAAAGAACACTCTGTTGAGACAGCCAGAGTTCTTAATCAGATCAATCCCCACTTTATTCGTCTTCGAAGTTTGAGGATTCCTGATAGAGTCCCGCTTTCTGAGAAATTGAAGAACGGCGAGTTCAAGATGCAGAGCGATGATATGCTGGCCGAGGAAATCAGACTTTTTGTTTCATCCCTGAATGGAATCACGAGCAGAGTGAGCAGTGATCACATCATGAACCTGTTGGAGGAGGTGAATGGAAAACTGCCTGAAGACAAGGGAAGAATGCTGGATGTTATCAGCAAATACCGGGGACTCACCGATTCCGAAAGGATGGTTTATCGGCTTGGTCGCAGAGGAGGGGCCTACCGCTCTACCGATGATTTGAAGTCCGATATTGCCCTCTATCAAAAGATAGAACGCCTTATTAAGGATTTAGAGGAAAAAGGGGGACGGGATGAAGTGGAGAACTTCATAGCGGGATTAGCCGATCAATATATATAAAATCGCTGCGCGATTTTA
>CAZCCX010000242.1:0-3349 GCA_964497115.1 uncultured Desulfobacteraceae bacterium | reverse complement strand
TACAGCTTCACCCTTGACGCCGCGGATCTACAGTACCCTCAACTTTTGCAACGTTAGGGTAAACTCTTGACCCCTAGATCCTATCCAAAATTTCCCTTATCTTCTGTGACAGGAGTGTCATATTGAATGGCTTCTGAATAAATCCCTTACAGCCTTGATCCAATATTCTTTTGACTCGTTCGTTCATCGTGTATCCGCTTGAAAGAAGCACTCTGACATCCGAGTCTATTTTGCACAGTCCTTCAAAGGTCTTCTCTCCGTCCATATCGGGCATGATCATGTCCAGGATTACCATATCAATCTCACCATATTTGGCCGAGTAGATCTCAATGGCTTCATTCCCGCTCTCTGCGGTCAATACACCATAACCTAGCCTTTCCAGGATCTCTTTCCCTACGTCCCTGAGCACATCTTCATCATCCACGATAAGGATATTTTCAGTTCCCTTTACTAACTCGTAAGGTCCCTCTTTTTTATCAAGGGCTTGTTTGTCCGAGGCAGGGAGATAGATATTGAAGGTTGTGCCGTGCCCCATCTCGGAGTAGACATTGATGATCCCATACGTCGCTGCAAGCCCCAAGCCGGTTCCCTGCCCCATCTCTCTTGTTGATAAAAAGGGTTCAAATACTCTCTGCTGTGTCTTCTTGTCCATTCCAACCCCGGTGTCTGTAACCGATATCTTTACATACCTTCCTGGATTGATGGTAAAGGAGCGCGTCTTGGTATTGTCGAGTATCATATTCTCGGTTTCAAGATATAGATATCCACCTTCGGGCATCGCTTGCCATGCGTTAAGATAAAGTTTTGAGAGTACTTGTTCGATTTGGTCGCGGTTTATTTCAATGGCCCATAAGTCGTCCTGGTATTTCGTATAAACCTTGATCTCCTTCTTAGTCTTGCTGAACATCTCGGAGGTTTTTGTCAACAGATCATTGACATCCATCGATTTAACCTGGTATTTCCCTTTCAGTTCAAAACCTAAGAGTTGTTTTGTGAGATCCGCAGCGCTGTCCACATAATCCTCAATTTTCTTGAGGTGGTCGTAACTGGCGTCCGAAGGATCTATCTCATCAAACATCAAAGAGACACGACCCTGAATCCCCATGAGCAGATTATTAAGGAAGACTGAGAGGGGACTCGTTGGGAGAAGAACAAAAAATCAAGTCTTCCTCTTGCTGTTAATCCGTATCAAAAGCTGATCTTTTTCCACCCTGTCCCCTGCTGAAACACTGATTTCTTCGATTTTACCGTCAATCTTGGCTTCTATCTCGTTGTACATCTTCATGGCCTCCAGGATAAGGAGCACTTCTCCGTCGGATATCCGCTGGCCCTTTTGTACCTTGATTTCAACGATGGTGCCTGGAATGATGGCCCTGACTTCAAGTGGATCAGATATCCCTTTGAATCGGCCTATCAGACTGTTTTCTGGAATCTCTGTTTCGTACAGAGTGTCGTCGATAAGGAGTTTCTTCATCTAACCTCTCATGATCCGTCGCTACAGCGGTATGTTGCCGTGGCGGTACTTTGCACGCTCTTCCTTTTGATTTTTTGTCAGCCTCAGGGCGGCGATCAGGGCCTCTCTGGTCTTGCCAGGCTCTATGATCTGATCAACATAGCCCTTTGAGGCTGCGGCGTAGGGATTTGCGAATTTGTCCTCATATTTCTTAACCATCTCTTTCCTTGTGGCTTCGGGATCGTCACTTTCCTTTATTTCTTTTCTAAATATGATATTTGCCGCTCCCTCAGATCCCATGACGGCAATCTCTGCCGTTGGCCAAGCAATGACAAGTGTGGCCCCCAGATGTCTGCTGCACATGGCGACATAAGCGCCTCCATAGGCCTTGCGCATAACGACCGTAAATTTCGGCACGGTGGCCTCACTATAGGCATAGAGAAGCTTTGCTCCGTGCCTAATGACTCCCGAATGCTCCTGATCAATGCCCGGAAGGTAGCCCGGAGTATCCACCAATGTGAGGAGAGGAATACTAAAGGCATCGCAGAACCTGATAAATCTCGAAGCCTTATCTGCGGCGTTTACATCGAGGACGCCGGCGAGAAAGCGGGGCTGGTTGGCGATGATTCCCACGCTCTCGCCGTCAAGTCGCCCGAAACCCACCACGATATTTTTGGCGAATAGCTCATGGACCTCGAGAAAATCAGACCCGTCCACGATTCTCCTGATAATTCGTTTGACGCAGTATGCTTTCTTTCGATCTTCAGGAATGACGTCTTCCGGATCAAGTTGGTGTTCCGGCGATGCCGGATTCTCAATAACCGGAGGCATGGCGCCGCAGCTGGAGGGCAGAAAGGAAAGAAGTCTTCGAATCTGTTGAAAAACCTCTACTTCGTTCTTCGCATAGAAATGGGCGTTTCCCGTGATACTGGATTGAGTCTTGGCTCCCCCCAGTTCTTCCGCACTGATCTCTTCACCGATCACGGACTTGATCACTTGTGGACCGGTGATAAACATATTGGATATTTTGTCCACCACGAATACAAAATCTGTCAGGGCAGGGGAATAGACCGCTCCACCCGCGCAAGGCCCGAGGATGACCGAAATTTGAGGGACCACGCCACTCAGGCGGGTATTTCTGAAGAATATGTCCCCGTAACCACAGAGGGAATCAACCCCTTCCTGAATCCTGGCGCCTCCTGAATCACTTATTCCTATCAGCGGCATGCGCATTTCCCCGGCGGCATCCATGATTTTGGTTATCTTGGAAGCATGGGCCTTGCCCAGAGACCCCCCTGCCACAGTGAAGTCTTGTGCATAGACTGCGACGGATCGATCGTTAATACGGCCGAAGCCGGTGACGACACCGTCGCCCGAGAGCTGTTTTCCTTCCATGCCGAAATCCTTGGCAGAATGTTCTACAAAGAGGTCGGTCTCGAAAAGGGAGCCGCTGTCCAGAAGGGCATCCAGTCTTTCCCGGGCGTTCTTCTTCCCGCTCTTTTTTTGTCTTTCCAGGGGAACCTCTCCACCCCCCTTGACGAGCCTTGACGCCCTTGTCATAAAATCATTTATCTTGTTAATAATTGACATGTTTTTTCCCTTTTAGGATGCAGATAAAGGCCATCAGGCCGGGCTAAAACGTACGCGTTCGTCTAGACTGTTGAAAGGCTGGGATAATAGTGAATAATCTGTTAAAGATCAAGGAAAAACAGAATATGATCGTATGTTCGAGTCATAGCGGCTATATGATCATCTAGAACAGGAAGGATTTTGATAGCTGCATGAGATGTCAAGAAACATTGTTCCTGATAGGGCGGGGTTGTGTCTAAGGGAAGTGGTTGTTATTCAGCCGCACAAAACTCCAGACTCCCGTCTGGAGATGAAGCGGCAGCCCGA
>CAZCCX010000241.1:0-3359 GCA_964497115.1 uncultured Desulfobacteraceae bacterium | reverse complement strand
GGCTGAGAGAATGGGTCTGGGGATGGCCTATCACGCCGTAGATGTCCGTATGTTGGTCCATGGTCATAATATGAAAAACGACGGTATATGGTTTAGTGTTTACGGTTTATGGCCTACATATACTAAGGTTTAAGGTGGTTTCGGGTTTTTTAACTGCAGACCCTATACCGTAGACCTTTTACCTTACACCTCTCGTTTCTTTCCGTCCAAACTTCTTGCCGAACCAACCGTTCCGACAAAGCGTTGAATTACAAAAACCTCTCAAGCATCTTCCTCATTTCCTTGACGGGTATCTGGCCGTCTGCGGATTCCTCCCCTTGATCGAGGGATGCGAAGGTCAAGTACCCACCGAAAAGCAGGGAGGCGACGCGACTGATGCGACCCATTTTCCCCATGCAAAGGGCAATAATCTTGAGCCCCATTTCCGTGGCGTGGGGTATCAAATCCATGACACGAAGGTTGTCCTCAGGTTGCTGCGCCCGCGTGACAATCTTTACGATATCAGCTCCTGTTCCGGCGAGACTGTTAAGGATTTTATCCAATTCTTCTCTGGAAGGCGTGCTGTCTAAGACGTGCACGGATGCAATAATTTTGGATCTCCGACGATTCTGGAGGATCTCACGCCGGAGGCCCGGAGCCATATTATACTCTAAATCCACATAATCGACTTTGGCTTCAATGGCGGTCAAGAGGTGACGTGCCCGGGTTTCATTATCTTTCGAGCTATGCCCCCCTTCCTTTTTGGATCGAAAGGTCACAATCACAGGTTTGGAGGCTTCCTGAATCATATCCGTGAGACGGAAGGATTCCATTACGTCAAGCCGAAGTTCCAACAGGTCCGCCAGAGGATTCGCTCTGGCTATTTTCTTAACGGCCTCAGCCGTGTCTCTTGCCATTATTGGGATGCAGATCATGATTTCTCACTTGTCGAGATTCGTCAATAAATATATATCACACGAACGTCACCATGGGCTTGATTACCAAAAGGCACGTGGCATAACGCGCAGGGCACAAGGAAATACACATACATCTCAAGGAATTTTTCCTTGAGCCTTGTGCCGCTTCACACGAAAGAAGACTCGAAAGATAGGTGATGGGATGCGTAGGCACCTATGACACTGATCACCTCTCCTATTCAATGTTATGCCTCAATTTATTCAAGAACTTTTTCATTTCATCGTAATCCCTGTCTCTTATAATATGGGTCAGATAGGCAAGCTGGGAGTTGATTTCCTCGATTTGCCTGACGGTGTCCGGGTTAAACATGATTTCAGAAAGCAGGTGGTCATCCTCCGAAAGGAGGGCATCTGCAATCTCCAGATGCTTTCTGAAGGTCGTCCCAGGGGCCTCCTGCTTCTTCATGCAGGCAGCGAACACCATGGATGAGGCAAAAGGCGTCGAAAGAGAATAAGCAATGGTTTTGTCATGTTCTTCAAATGTATAGTCGAAAACATTGAGTTTGAGTCCCTCGTAGAAATTGTGAAAGAATACCTTTCCTTCTTGGTCGGATTCTTCGATAATAATGGCATTTTCGTCATGAAGATCTCTGATATTTGCAAAAGTGGGCCCGAACATGGGGTGGGTGGATACAAATCTGAGCCCCAGGTCTGTGTATAACTCCCGAAATCCGGTTTTTACCGATGCGATATCTGAAAGAATGCAGTCTCCCGGTAAATGGGGGAGCACATCTCTAAAAGCCTGATGGGTATCTGGGAGGCTGACCGCGTTAATCACCAGCTCAGGTTCGAAAGCTCGGAGTTCAGAGAGATCCTTGAGCCTTGTTACCTCGAAAAAGTACTTGAGTTTTCGTATATCCTTGTCATAGACCGCCACTTGGTGGTTCAGGCAGAACTCTTCCACAAGCCAGGCTCCCATATGGCCGGCGCCCATCACAAATATCTTCATTCAACTATCCTCTCTTTGTAACACCCCAATACCTTGAAGTTGGCGGCGATTTCTTTTGCCTGAGCAAGGGCTTTTAGAACCTTTTCGTCTTTGTCGGATCCAATGAAATCCAGAAAAAATGCGTAATCTCCCGGATCGCTGGGAATCGACTCGATTCTCGTCAGGTTGATGTTCTGACCTGCAAAGACCTCCAGTACGCGAAAAAGCGTACCGGCCTTGTGCGTCGTTGAAAATATGATAGAGTTCTTATCCCCGTCATCCTTATATTCTTCCTTTGAGAGGACAAAAAACCTTGTCATATTCTTGTCGAGGTCTTCTATGTTCTCCTTGACAATGTCGAGATGATAGAGCTTTGCGCAGAGTTTGCTGGCGATTGCGGCGGAACCTTTGGGCATTTGTTCTGCCAACATGCTTGCCGCGCCCGCCGTATCATAATATTGAACAGGGTCAAGCCTATTCCTTGAGAGGAAGCTGCGGGATTGTGAAAGGGCTTGGGGATGAGAGTAGACCGTGCGGATCTCTCTGTGATCCGTTCCCGGCACTGCAAGAAGACAGAGATGTATGGGCAAGCCTACAGCCCCCACTACCTTAAGCTCCGTGTTGATAAGGAGCTGATTGACCTCAGCCACAGCACCGCCAAGTGTGTTTTCTACAGGAACAATTCCGTAATCATAGAGACCGGATTTCACACCTTCAAACACGTCGGCGAATTGGCTGCACGGCACAGGAACAAGATCGCTGTCCCACTCCCTTGACGCGACCTCACCAAAGGCCCCGTGCTCCCCCTGGAAGGCCGTCAGTTTGAAATCTCTTTCCTGAAGGTTTTTGCTTTCCTTGATGATTTCTGCATAGATCTTTTCTGTAAACTCCGGCTTAATTAGATCGGCCAAAGTCTTTTTGATTCTTTCAAGAAGCTGTTTTTCTCTTTCCTTGTCTTCGATCTGGGCCTTGAGTTTATTGGTCATCAGGACCAGCTCCATCCTGTGGTTCAAGAGCTTTAGAATCTTGGAATCAACAAGGTCAATATCTTTTCGAATCTCTTCAAGACTCATTCATCAATCCTCCAAACTTGTGATAAATCATGTCATTTCTTCTATCACAATCTCCAGTTCTTTAATGGAGATCTTCTCTACAATCGCATGACCTAGGCTCTGAAGCAATATAAAATGTATATTTTCGCTTTGTCTCTTTTTGTCCTTTCTCAATGCTTCGAGCACCTTCTCCCCGTTGAGCTGAAGTCTGGTAGGAAGTTCCAGTCTTTTCAACAATGACTCAACCCTTTTCGTATCTTCAGCTAATAGGTGACCTCTCTTTTCAGAGAGGGCAGAAGCAATCACCATACCCACACTGATGGCCTCTCCATGGGGAACTCCTGCCGTCTTTTCAATGGCGTGTCCGAATGTATGGCCAAAATTGAGTTTCCTTCGTTCTCCCGCTTCTTTTTCATCCCTGTT
>CAZCCX010000240.1:0-3382 GCA_964497115.1 uncultured Desulfobacteraceae bacterium | reverse complement strand
CCTCCCAGACGAAAGGCATGCAGCACGGCTGTGGGTCAAGGATATTGAAGTCGACGACCGGGTAAGTGGTGTCTATGTGGCCAAGATGAAGAGACTGGCTATGACCAAGAAGGGAGACCCGTTTCTGAGCCTGACCCTTGCTGACCGTACCGGAGAGATTGAGGCCCGGATGTGGGATAGAGCAGAGGTATTTTCTTCGAGCTTTGTGGAGGGGGATATTCTGGATGTGGAAGGTCACGCGAGTTCCTTCCGAGACCAAGTTCAAGTGACGCTTTCAAGCCTCCAGGTCTCAGAAGATGTTGGAGACCCCACACTTTTTTTGGAAGCAACGCCGAAGGATGTCAATATGATGATGACGGCATTGATGCAGATGGCCAGGGAAATCAGGAACCCTCATCTCAAGACACTCATTGACCGGTTTCTTGCTGATCGCCGATTTGTTGCGCAGTTTAGGAAAGCGCCGGCAGCCAAGGGTTTTCACCACAGCTATATCGGAGGGCTTTTGGAGCACACCCTTTCAGTGTGCGAAATGATCAGATCGGTTGCGGAGCACTATCCGGAACTGGATAGGGATCTTCTGTGGACAGGTGGGTTCCTACACGATATAGGGAAGACGAGAGAACTGAAGTTTGATATTACAATCGATTATACGGATGAGGGCCGGCTCCTCGGCCACCTAACATTAGGCGTAGCGATGGTGGACGAGATGTTGTCCGGCATGAAAGACTTTCCTCAAGACCTCGCCATGCTGTTGCAACACCTGATACTCAGCCATCACGGGGAGTATGAATTCGGCTCACCAAAGAGGCCTAAATTCTTGGAGGCCTTTGCCCTTCATTTGATAGATGATTTGGATGCCAAGATAAACGGGTTAGGCCGTTTTATGGAAAAGGATCAGCACGGGGGGACCTGGACAGATTTCAACAGGCTGTTTGGTCGCTACTTTTTCAAGGGCGAGATTCCGGGAATCGCCGAGCCGGGCAGCAGACCTCGTCCCGAAGATGGACAGGAGATGTTGTTTAGAGAAGAGTAATCATGGATGAACTAATAGACAAGAGCAAACGGGTGATCAATTATCTGCGTCTTTCGGTGACTGATCGCTGTAACCTAAGGTGTACCTATTGTATGCCTGATGAGGGCATTGAATTCGTTTCCCATAATGAAATCCTCACATATGAGGAGATCCTTCATATCGTCAGGCTTTCTGTCCGAACGGGTATTCGCAAGATCAGATTGACCGGTGGAGAACCTCTTGTTCGAAAGGGGCTAATCGGTTTTCTAAGAGAGTTGAATAGCGTGGAAGGCTTGAATGAAGTCACACTGACCACCAATGGCGTCTTGCTCAAGGAATTTGCCGCGGACATCAAGGAATGTGGAATCTGTCGTATCAATATAAGTCTGGATTCTCTGAAGCCTGAGCGCTTTTCTCTTATTACGGGCCGGGACTTGTTTGCCCCTGTCTGGGAGGGTATTCAGGAAGCAGAAAGGGTGGGGTTTAATCCTATCAAGATCAATGTGGTGGCCATTAAAGGCGTCAATGATGATGAAATTCTGGATTTTGCCCGATTGACGCTGGAAAGGCCTTATCACGTCCGTTTCATCGAGTTAATGCCCGTGGGTGACCAAAACGGCTGGAGCCCTGATAAGTTTATCTCCACAGATGACATCCGAAGCATGATCCAGACGTTAGGTGACCTAAGACCCATCGAGCCGAGCCCCCTTGACGGCCCGGCTGAGAGATTCGCCTTGGAGAGTGGAAAGGGAGAAATCGGGTTTATCGGGGCTATGAGCAATCACTTCTGTGCCGTATGCAATCGCTTGCGTCTAACCGCCGAAGGGCATTTAAGAAGCTGCCTTTTCTCTGAGAAAGAGATCGATATTAAGGGACCATTGAGGAACGGACAGGATGACAATCATCTCCTGGAATTGATCAGACTCGCTATTGAGAGTAAACCCAAGGATCATGGACCATTGGGGCAGGGCCCTCGGAAGTGTGTTCGACAGATGTCCACTATTGGAGGGTAGGAACCATTGGCCCTGAATTGAGTATTAATCATTAGCCATTGAGCATTTGTCATTCTTTTTGCCAATCACCGTCTTGATACTGTCGCTGATCATTCCGCATCGGGGTCCCTCTGTTTGGACTATCCGGAATTACCGGATAGATGCCTCCGTATCCAATTCTCCTTCGGCATCCAACCGCACCTGAATCCGACTTTGACCATACGAAGTAACCTGCTCTTTCGGGATACGATTTTTCAAGAATCTATCTCTTTGAGTAATTTTTCCAGTCCCAAAGCAATATCCTTCTCAATGGCCAAAACCTCTTGCACCCGTGATTTGATTTCTGAGTTTATGACACCAATTTCACAAATCAATTCCGACAGATAAAAATCCCGGATAAAATACGTCTGAACCTCCGTCCAGTCCTACCCTAAGAATGTCAATATATCACGGATGTCCCATATTCTCTCATAGTAACTTATCTTGCAGTTAAGTATTGTTACAGTGACCGGCCTTTTCATTTTGATGTTTGTTTTTTCCATCTTTTTTGGGACCTTTTCTCAAAGGACTCAGGAGATTCAGGGGCACGACCAGCTACAATCTTTTCAAAATCCCCAATGAAACTATATTTTCTGGAATGATCTTCGCGCACGCGGTCAACGAGGGATAACCACATTTGCTCGCATCCGGCCCTCTCACAAAACTTCTTGGCATTACGAAAATGTTCCAGGGCGTAATGATAATATTTGCTCTTTCCACTCAGTATAATTCGCATTCCCAAAGCAGCGTATATCTTCGCTGCTGCCTGGCTGTATTTTTTTGCAAGCCTCTTTGCCGCCTTCTCGGTGGTATAATGGCTGATCTTTTCGAGCTTTTTGTATTCAATGGCAACAATATGCTCGGAAAGAACATCCCACTCTTTCGTTTCTGTACAAATTTCAATAAAAGCAGACAATGAGGTTTTTTTCGCTTCATGTATAGCCTTTTCACGCCAATGGCTGATATCTTTCTTGGGAATATATTTCCTCAATCGGTCATAGCCATATTGAGAAGGATATTTCTTGAACTCTGACCAGGCACTTTCAAGAGCATCTTCTCTCCGTCCTAGTTTGTTGAATAATTCCTGTCTGATACCTGTCAATGCATAACTGGATTGATTCCCCCATTCACGTTCCTTTTCAAGCTTCAACCCTTTTTCAACCCAAGCCAGGGCATCATCATAGTGCCTTTTTACTTTTTGAAGTGACGCGATATGTTCACAATCTTTGGGGGTCGTCCCCACCTTCTCACAAAGCGCGAGGTAGGCTTTAACATCCTTCTTCACAACAAAGATGTCTTTCAAAATATTTGCATTCATGTAAACGTTAGCGGGATAATC
>CAZCCX010000239.1:2576-3402 GCA_964497115.1 uncultured Desulfobacteraceae bacterium | reverse complement strand
TTCTTCGACCTAACAAAAGACGCGATGCACATTTACATCGGCCTCTCTACTCTCCTTCTTTGGGTGCTGTTCAGAAGGAAGTCTCTCGGTTTATGGAAGAACTTAATCCCAGTGCTTACCGTGGCTATGCTCATGGAGGCATTTGACCTAAGGGATGATTTCAACTCATTCGGCCATTTTCGATGGAGCGCAAGTCTTCATGATATACTGAATACAATGTTTTGGCCTGCTGTGGTAATTGTTCTTTTTAAGTTTCGTCTTATAAAGTAACATAGGTTAATGACAAAAGGACCATCCATCTCCCCATGGATGCCTTTGCGGAGCATACGCCACACCAAGCTTTCCATCGACAGACTCAGAGGACGTTTCTGTCGACACTTACAACAATCACCCGTGACGAAATAGGGAGAAAGACAATGACTGAGCTGGATATAGACTCGCGTCTACCCCTCATTCAAGATGCTGATCTCAGGGATAAGCTTGTCCTGGTTCGAGTGGATCATAATGTGGTCAAAAACGGCGAGATTCGAGATCCCTACCGAATCGACTCTACCTTGGGCACCCTTTACAACATTGTGGAAAGAGGCGGGAGGCCCGTTGTGATGAGTCATGTGGGGCGCACGCGGGACAAAAAGACAGGGCATATCAAGATCGATGAGAACACATCTGTCGGACCGGTGGTTGAGTATCTGGAACGAAAACTTCACACTGAGTTTGTCGTGCCCTACCTACAGGTGGACCCCGATTGGGGTATCAAGGAGATTGACACCTCTATTAACCTGCATATCAGAGACCTGAGGGCGCACAGGATTGGGGGCATCTATCT
>CAZCCX010000239.1:0-2566 GCA_964497115.1 uncultured Desulfobacteraceae bacterium | reverse complement strand
CGAATACACGCTGGTTTCAGGGAGAGGAAGATACAGGAGAAAAGAGGGACCGGTTTTCTCTTCAACTGGCCGGTCTGGCCGACGTCTTTGTGAACGATGCCTTTGGTTCCTGGCAACCCCACGTATCCACCTTTGACATCACCAAACATCTACCCAGCTTCGCCGGGTTTCTTCTCCAAAAAGAGCTCCAGAACCTCAAGAAAGTCCTGGAGCCGGAGCGGCCCTTTGTTGCGGTGGTGGCCGGTGCTAAATATGACACCAAAATCGGGCCGCTCAATGAGATCTATAAAAAAGTGGATCATCTTATTTTGGGCGGGCTGATTTATAATACATTTCTGTGCGCAAAGTATGATATTCGAATCAAAGGAGTCACGGAGTCGGACATTCACGCAGCCAAGGATTTGGTCAAACAGGACGAAGAGGCCAAAAAGATCATCGAGCTTCCGTTATTGGTAGAATCGGATACCATTGAAGGAAGGATAGAGGGAAAATACAGGACTATAGATATTGAGCATTTCAAACAAAGGAAAGAGTATGGTTACTTCCTGGACGTGGCCCCGGAATCCTTTGATCTCCCTGGCGTCGTCGAAGTCATTGATTCGGCCAAAACGATATTTGTCAACGCCGTCATGGGTCTTACCCCCCACTTCTTTGAAGGCTCGGAAAAATTGGACCGGACAATCGACTCGAATCGCAACGCCCAAAAGTTTTATGGTGGAGGGGATACTCTCCAGGAATTTAAGAACCTGAGTCCCGGCTTGTATCTGGCGGCCATGGATAGCGCCCAGTACTATTTTTTTACCGGTGGCGGTACGGTTCTGAAGGCCATTGAAGAGGGCACACCATATGGACTCGAACCCGTAAAGGCCCTCATGGAAAATGCGCGAACAAGACTCTCGGACATCATTGCTGTCCAAGAAAAACCTAAAAACGGTTTTTGGTAGACATAAGTGCTTGACTTGACATGTTCGTCAGATTCGATTGAAATGCAGGTTCTCCCATATGCTTCGGAGTCAGGGGTCTGGGGCTCTCTTTTCAATTTCAAACCCACAAGACTCCTCTGCCCTTACCGCCCCCATCTTCGGGACGAAAGGGTCTCCGGACAGGCACATACGAGGTCCGTCGCCTAAGAAGACTTGTTCTGTGGGACTGCTGCATTATATGCAAAAATGAGGTGCCGTTTCACCACCTCCGGACAAATGGTTTGAGCTTGAAAAGAGAGCCCCAGTCCCCTGAGTTTCAGCACCGTTTTTGGACAATAGTGGATCATTTTTTCCCCTCACCCTCTCTGTGCAATCTCTTCGAGGATTTGTCGGTACAGACTGTATTTGGAATAAAGGATATCCACTCTTGGTCTGTCGTCCAGACAAGGAAGATAGCGTCCCTTTTCGAGAAGGGGAAGAACGGTGCTCTCAACCGCACTTCTGAGGGTTTTTTCATCCTGCCTCAATGCCCCCGCCTTGATTCCGCCAATCAAGGAGATGTGATCGCCGAAATGACGGCGAAGAGCCGTGTACTCCATACTGGCGATTCCTATATTACTAATCCATAGGGCATTGATGCCGACATCGACCAGAGGGCTGAGAAGAGAAGTCACGTCTCCTCCGGTGGTGCAGAAGACGCGAAGGGGGACATTATATTTCTCCAATACAGATATGATTTTCTGGTACCCGGGGACTGCATAGCGTTTGAACATTTCAGGAGAGACTACCGGGCCCTGGTTGGAGGCAATGGGCTCATAAAAGGATGCATAATCGACACGAACCTGTGAGAGCACCCGTTCGAGGCAGATACAATAGAAATCAGACGTGCGATTGAGAAGGTCTTCGACCAACCTCGGTTCTAGGATCAGAGCGCTGCAAGCAGCATTAAATGACTTCCAGTCCCCCACGCCAAGCATTTGTAAAAGGCCGCCCCCAGAGGCATCCACGTAAAGGACTCGGCCCACTTCTCTGAGGTGATCGGCCCGCTCGACAAAGCCCTTTTCATACCGGGCAGGGTCATTGGCATCATAGTGCCGATCAAAGGCCGATGGGTCATGAAGCAGGTCAGGTGCCATCCTGAAAAATGGGGAGCTGCGCAACGTAAGTCCTACAGAATAGTGCGTCTCAAGCCCAAAGGTTTCAGCCACGGGGATGTTCGGAGAGAGACCTTCCTGAAGCCAACGATCCAGCGTTTCTTCTGCCGGTTCAAGATCAAAAAAGGGAAAACGGTCTGTATCTTTGCCCAGCAGGGTCCCCAAGAAACGTTCTTGCTCATTCATTGTATCCATTTTTATCTCCCTCAGTCGTCCGTCATTTCACGACGCTTCATCTGATCTCAAAGGCCCTTTCAGTCCCCTTTTCTCAAGCGAATTTAGAGAAGATTGAAGAGGTCTCTTTACTCATTGCCGGCCAAGAAAAATCTAAAAATGGTTTTTGGTAGATATATGTGCTTGATTTGACATGTTCGTCAGATTCGGTTGAAACTCAGCTTTCCTTTTTTCTTCGATACCAGGGGTCTGGAGGTCTTTTTTCAAGTTCAAACCCACAAGACTCCTCTGCCCTTACCGCCCCCATCTTCGGGA
>CAZCCX010000238.1:0-3410 GCA_964497115.1 uncultured Desulfobacteraceae bacterium | reverse complement strand
CAGAATTAAGCTGAAACGCCTATACCCTACGTTATCATGTTGACGAGACACTAGTGTCGTGTCCCAGAAATGACTTCCATTATCCTGAGCAGATTCTATGACACGTGGGGGGGCATAGGGGTCTCTTTTCAGTTTCACCACCATCTGTCCAGAGGTGGTGGAACGGCCGTTCGACAGGCTCACGGCCCTGAGTAAAGTCGAAGGGCCACACAACAGGTTCATGCATGTTACAAAGCAGCCCCACGAGCAATGTCGCCACAGCGAGAGGCACTCTTTGTGCCTGTCCACTGAGACTTGCTCACTCTGGGGGCGGTTAAAGGCTCGGGCGTCTTTCTTATTTTTTTTCAACAGGGCCAATCTTGATGCGTTCGTAAATGGTCCGTTTTGCCCCGTTTTTGTCATTCCCGCGAAAGCGGGAATCCAGGTATTCTAAGATGTTATGGACTCCCGCTTTCGCGGGAGTGACGGGTTTATGACTTTTTACGAGTTCGTCAATCTTAGAATAGGACCAAAAGATATGGACAATCCATCCAACCGCCTAATCCATGAGAAGAGTCCTTATCTGCTGCAACATGCCTACAATCCTGTGAACTGGTATCCCTGGGGAGATGAGGCCTTTGAAAGGGCGCAGGTCGAGGACAAACCCATTTTCTTGTCTATCGGCTATTCCACCTGCCACTGGTGCCATGTCATGGAAAGGGAATCTTTTGAAGACCCCGAAGTGGCCGGAATGTTGAATGAGTTGGTTATTTCGATCAAAGTCGACAGGGAAGAAAGGCCTGATTTGGACCATATCTACATGATGGTCTGTCAGCTCATGACCGGAAGTGGCGGATGGCCTCTGAATATCATCATGACGCCGGACAAAAAACCCTATTTTGCCGGAACATATATCCCGAAACAAACCCGGCTCGGGAGAACGGGGATCATGGATTTGATCCCTCGTCTTGCGCAGGTATGGACCGAGCAGCGGGATGACGTGAATGCTTCTGCTGAGAAGATCGTCACAGCCCTGAAATCAGTGGACCGTGACAACCAAGAGGGGGAATTGGATGAAGCCGCTTTGCATATGACCCTTCAACAGTTGCTTGAACGTTTTGATGAAAAGCACGGAGGATTCGGCGAGGCACCCAAATTTCCGACACCTCATATTATTCTCTTTCTCCTGCGCCATTGGAAGAGAACCGGTGACCGAAAGGCACTCGACATGGTGGAAAAAACCCTAAGGGATATACACCGAGGCGGTATATATGATCATGTGGGGTTCGGTTTTCATCGCTACGCCACGGATCAAACCTGGTTGGTGCCCCATTTCGAGAAGATGCTCTACGACCAGGCCTTCCTGGTAATGGCCTATGTGGAGGCTTATCAGGCCACGGGACAAAAAGCCTATGAAGAGACAGCAAGAAACGTTTTAACCTATGTATTTCGAGATATGACCGATTCGAAGGGAGGGTTTTATTCTGCCGAAGATGCGGATAGCGAGGGTGTGGAGGGAAAGTTCTATGTGTGGTCGGAGGAGGAAATTCGAGGCATCCTCCCTCCCGAAGAGGCCGACCTCGTCATCAAGGTGTTCAACATCGAAAAGGATGGCAATTTTCTCGATGAGTCGGCCAAAATAAGGACGGGCGCCAACATCCTTCATCTTCAAAAATCCCTGCCTGAGATCGCATCAGACCTGAAGATATCCGAGCAAGAGATTCAGAATCGTTGGACCGCCGCGCGTTGCAGACTCTTTTCCGTTCGAGAGACGCGCATACATCCCTACAAAGACGATAAAATCCTGACCGACTGGAACGGCCTGATGATTGCGGCCTTAGCCAAGGCCTCGGCAGCCTTTGGGGATCCACAATATGCTGAAGCGGCCGCAAAGGCCGTGGGCTTTGTCCTTGAGCACCTCCGAAAACCGGACGGACGGCTGATGCATCGGTACCGGGACGGGGATGCGGCCATTCACGGCAATCTGGATGACTATGCCTTCTTGATTTGGGGATTGATAGAGCTCTATGAGGCCACCTTCGATGCCAGGCATCTTGAAGCGGCCCTCGAACTGAATGAGTTAATGCTCAAACACTTCTGGGATGAAAAAGGGGGCGGTCTCTACTTCTCACCCGATTATGGTGAGGCCCTGATTGTGCGGAAAAAGGAATTCTATGACGGGGCCGTTCCTTCAGGAAATGCTGTAGCGATGTGGAATATGCTGAGGCTTGGGCGCATCACGGCGAATCCTCGTCTGGAAGAACGCGGAGTAGACATTGGCCGCGCGTTTTCAAAGGCCGTGAAACAATTTCCTTCCGCTTACACCCAATTTATGGTAGCTGTGGATTTTGCCGTGGGTCCCTGTTATGAGTTGGTGATCGTTGGGCAACCCGAGGCAAAGGACACAAAAGAGATGCTAAAGGCCCTTGCCGGTTGCTTCACTCCTAACGTGGTGGCACTTCTTCGACCCACGGTGAAATCGGCGGAAATCGATAGTCTGGCGGATTATTTGACCTCGTACGATAGCCTGAACGGCAAGGCCACAGCCTATGTCTGCACCAACTTCGCCTGCAAGGCCCCCACCACGGATTTGGGGGAAATGCTGGAACTGATACAATAACTCTATATGAAGCTCATTGATATGCCTCTTCTCTTAAATATGAAAAAACTTACATTCCTATTCCTCTTCGCCTTTGCCCTCTTCATGGCTCCCCTGGCCTCTTTGTCACAAGACTCTTTTCCGAAGCCTAAAGGGCTTGTCAATGATTTTGCCAAGGTGATTTCTCAGGCACACGAACAGACCATTATGGACGTTACCACCGAACTGCTCAATAAGACAGGAATCCCTGTGGTTCTGGTCACGATGCCGGATATAGGTGGGGCAGATTACACGGAATACGCAAATCGACTGTATGAGACCTGGGGAATCGGGAAGGAGGGTGAGGATAAAGGTGTTCTGATCTTTGTGACCGTCAAGGAAAGGAAGATGCGTATTGAAGTGGGTTATGGACTCGAGGGCATTCTCCCCGATGGCCTCGCCGGTGAGATACGAGATCGTTACATGACCCCTTATTTGAAGAAAGACCAGTTTGGCGAGGGTTTATTAAATGGGACCTTGGCCGTTTCTCAGATCATTGCCAAGGACGCGGGTGTGCAGCTGACCGGGCAGGTCCCAGTCAAAGCCCCGAAAGAGAGAAAATCTCGTTCTTTTCTTTTTCCCCTCATTCTCATCGTCTTCCTGATGTTCGGGTCAAGGCGCCGCACCGGATCCTGGATATTCTTCCTGCCTTTGCTTCTGGGCGGAGGAGGTTATGGGTCCAGATCCAGTGGCGGATTCGGAGGGAGCTTCGGGGGCTTTGGCGGAGGCTTTGGCGGATTCGGGGGTGGCATGAGTGGAGGGGGAGGTGCTGGAGGGGGTTTCTGAAAGACTG
>CAZCCX010000237.1:0-3438 GCA_964497115.1 uncultured Desulfobacteraceae bacterium | reverse complement strand
TCCCTTTGAAAAGACTGCGATTTTTCCATAGCCGCCATCCGTAAACCGCACATTTCCTCTCCCTCCTGCCACCACTAAACGGTGCTCCACATATCCCCGTATGTCTCTGGGTTCCAGGGGCCTTAAATCATAGCGAACCGTAATGCGCTCGTTAAGCTGCCTCAAAGACGGGGCTGCCAGGAGTTCCTTTAATTCGGATTGTCCCACAAGCACAATCTGGATCAGTTTTTCTCTTTCGGTCTCCAGATTGGAGAGCATTCGTATCTGCTCAAGGACAGCATCGGACAGGTTTTGACTCTCATCAACCAGAAGGACCGCATTGCCGCCCCGGGCGAAGTTCCTGAGCAGGAACTGGTTGAGCGCATCGATATAATCTTTTTTGCTCACTGTCCCCGGCCCCATAGGAAGGCCAAACTCGTGATTGACGGCCTTTAAAAGCTCTATGTCAGAGATAAACGCATTGAGAATCAGAGCACTCTTGGTGGAGGGATCCAGGTGGCTCAGTAAGGCGCGGCATAGGGTGGTCTTGCCGGTGCCGATGCCTCCGGTTATGGCGATAAAACCCTTTCGCTCGTTTATTCCGTAAAGCAGGTGATCGAGGGCCTCTTTATGATAAGGGCTTAGAAAGAGGTATCGCGGATCAGGCGTTAAATTAAATGGGTTTTCTTTAAACCCGAAAAATGAGGTATACATGGCCTCACCTTATCCTGAACGGCAAGGACATCTGTCGCCCGTTTCGAATGATATCCAGCGTGATATTGGATGCTGATCCCAGTTCTCTGTAAAAGGAGACGACATCCTCTGTCCCCGTAATGGGTCTGTTATCTACGCCCTGGACAACGTCGCCGTTCCTTAATCCCATCTTTGCAAAGAGGGAGCCCGATTTGATATTGCTGAGGGCGAATCCGTCGTCCGAGGGCGCCGGTTCTATTCGGGCTTGGTTCAAAAGGCCACTGACATCCTCCAGGGATTTTTGAATATCTGAACGTCTGATCGTTCTCGTAACACCGGCACTTCTTCTTTGCGGGGTGACGGCCCTTGAGGGGGTGCCACTCTTTTCTACTGTGCTTGATGAAGAGGACCGTCTTGAGGAAGGCTCCACCATGGTAAGAATCTCATCTTTGCCATCCACACTTAGAACCACTTTTCCTTCGAGGATCGCTTTGAGGGTGGCATCTTTGACACTATCACCCACCCTATAAAGCTCCTGTCTTCTCTTATCCATCTCCTCAATGAAAGCAGCGGCATCTTCGTCGGAACCCGCCACCGTACCCACCAGGGCAAGTTTCAATTTTGACGGTTCCATGTTTTCAATATCATAAGGCTTGATCCCCTCTGAGGCGTTCTCAAGGGAGCCGAAAATATTCCTTTCCGTGATCGCCCGGTAGTTACTCAACGGCGGTCTCCTATAACCCTTGGCAGGTGAGGGCCGCGCCTCTGCGATCTCCCGAATACCCACGTCGTTGAGTTGCGCACTGACAATCCTGTAAAAGACATCCACGCTGATAAACAGGAGGATGGATAAGGCTACGAAGTTGAAAATGGTGATGTATCGCGTTGTCATATAAGATCAAACCTGGGGTTCTTAAGCGTTCCCCGAACCCTAAAAGAGAGAGGGCCATCTCCCAAACTCTGCCCCAGTAGTCTTACGGTCACCGAGGCTCCTTCAGAGCCCTCAAAAAAACTCTGGGAAGGGTCCACGGTTCCTTTCAGATTTAGGCCGCTGTCCATAAACTCTCTTCTTATGCTGATGGTTCCCGTTAAGGTGCCGTATATATTTGGGCCCTTCAGTTCCACGTGGGTCAAATCTATTCTTCTCTTCTTGAGCGTCAACTTGACCCAAACTTCATCAAAATCGACGGCGTCAAAACTCAAAACAGGTCGCTGGAGTTCTATTCGGCCGTTAGATAGCCGAAAATCCGCCTCTCCGGCCCCTTCCATCAACGACTCGATTTTACCTTCGTAAGCAAAACTGCCCCCGAGGCTTCCCTCCACATGACGGCCAATCAGATCTGTAAGGTTTTCAAATTCCCCCATTAGAATATCCTTGAGTGTCATGGAGGTGGAAAAAGGGGTGTCAGAGTCGTTTTCGTTGAACTGGACGCAGCCCTCTAAGGAACCATCATTGAGATGGCCGTCAAAACAAACCTTCATTGTCCCCTGTAAATAAGACCATAACCCAGGTCTGACAAAAAGGCGATCGGCTCTAAGCAGGATTTTGTCGGGAGCAGCCTGATGGGAAAGTTCAGTTGCCCGGAGATTAAGGCCAAAAGCTAGAGAAGGGGAAATATCTCCAATGGAAATATGGACTGGGATACTTGAATCCTCTACCCTTGCCTCCAAATAATTCTTGACATCCTGGGAAGGAAAAAGAATATACAAAAGCCCAAGAGTCAATAGAACAGCGTATAGGGTATACGCCAACCATATTCTATTCTTCTCTGTCATTTGTCTCACATCAACAACTATATTTCTTCAAAAGTCAACGCCCTCAACGTCACATCATGGTACCCGGGTTCCTTTTTGTTCTGCTTTATTGAAATCGTCGGAACGCTCACAAGATCCTCCGGGGACTCAATTCGATAGAGGTATTCCTTCAATTGATTCAACGTGACTGCCTCCAACCTGACCTCCATCGTCGATTCTATAAATTGTCCCGTGTCTTTTGAAGGAAATTCATTAATACGTCCGATGATCACGCCGGCCTCATTTGCTTTCTCCTGAAGGAATGTTCTGAGCGTAAAACCTCTCTTGCGCCTGCCAAGGACCTGTTCTATGCCTTGAGAATCTCCCTTGTAGGCCTCATACTCCCCGCTCAGCCTAATAACCTCCTCTAGCTCGACCTCCCTTGCTTTGATCCCTTTTTGCATGCGATCCTTTTTCTCAAAAAAGGGGAAGATGAGCAACTGAAACAAGAAGAAGACCCCCATAACGCAGGCCGCCCCTATTACAAAATTCTTTTCTCGTTTTGCCAGTGTGAACATCACGCGCCCTCAGCAACCTATATGGTCCTCTGCAATATCATGTCGAATTTGATCCGTCCCGTCTTGTCGTCTCGATCACTACTAGGGGATTTCACAGAGCTGAAATAGGATGAAGATTTCAAAGCGTTCTCTATGCTGTCCACGGTTGTATAGTCATCCGTATCCCCACTGATGGTCACCTTATCCTGGTCCACAACCCAGCTGGTCACATGGATATCTAAGGATTTGGGAAGCTTTGAGATCTCATTGAGCAGATCCAGCTGTCTCTGACTTCCTCTGGTTCCCGGCAGCAAGGCGGTCGATTCCCTGACTTCTTTGATTTTTACCTTCGTTTGCTCCACCGGGTTCACGATCCTTCCGACATCAGGGAATGTCTCTCTAAACACCTCCCTGATATTTTGCTCTAATCCGTCATACCTTTGTTTCAGAATGTAGTAATACAGACCCAAATCTG
>CAZCCX010000236.1:0-3445 GCA_964497115.1 uncultured Desulfobacteraceae bacterium | reverse complement strand
CTGAGGATGGATCTACTGAGGCGGGATTTCACCATCAACACATTGGCTATACAGTTAAACAAAAGGAAGTATGGGGCATTAGTGGACCATTTTGCAGGCCAAAAGGACATCAGGGAAAAAGTCATCCGGGTTCTGCATAATCTGAGTTTTGTGGAAGATCCAACTAGAGTCCTGAGGGCCATCCGCTTTGAGCAACGATTTGGATTCAAAACCGGCAAGTTGACCCTTGCCCTAATAAAGAATGCAGTCAAAATCGATTGTTTTAAAGGGCTCTCCGGAAGACGTCTCTATCTGGAGTTAAAGCTTTTGTTGATGGAGCAGGATCCCCTTCAAGCCATCAGAAGGATGAATGGCCTGAATCTGCTACCAGTGATATCACCCGAGATCAGATTCACAGAGAATCTAAAGGTTCTCCTTGAAGAGACGAGAGAGACCATAACCTGGTTCAACCGCCTCTACCTGGAGGAACCTTATGAACCATGGAAGGTCTATTGGTACGGACTTACCTCTTCTTTGGATGCAAACTCGCTCCACAGGTTAGCGGTCAGAATGCAGATGGGGAATCAGGAGCGTCGCGAGTTGATATCGGAAAGCAGTGTGACGGACGATGTACTGGAGAAGCTTCACAGACTTGATTCTTATGACAACTATGACCTCTATACATTGCTCAACCATTATGATACAGAGATTCTGCTCTTTTTGATGGCAAAGACTCGCAGTGAAAGGGTAAAACGCAAAATTTCCCACTTCTTTACAAAACTTAGAGGTACCCGGATCATACTCAAAGGCAAAGACTTGAAAGGTATGGGCATCAAACCAGGCCCGCTCTACAAAGAGATATTTGAAAGCCTCTTGAAAGCCAGGCTGAACAATGTCATAAGCACAAAAGAGGAAGAGGTTGAGTTTACGAAAGAGATGTTCGGAACCTATATAGCGGCATAAGAGACTGAATCCTAGATGCTTGATGCTCGCTCGGCCTCCCTGATCCGTATCGGTCCGGGACAGGCAAGCAATAGCGGGGTATTCCCCCACAACTCATCGTTTTGAGCTAGAGCTTCGCTAGACTAGAGGTAATATGGAACGCCCTGAAGACAATGGGACAATTGAAAGAAACGATGCCGCGGATCCGACGGATTACGAAGTAAAACTGGAGATATTCCAAGGGCCTATGGACCTGCTTCTCCATCTCATTCGGAAAAACGAAGTAGATATCTTTGATATTCCCATTGCCACAATCACGGATCAATACCTCGCATACCTGGATCTGATGAAGGCTCTTAATATTAACGTGGCGGGAGATTTCCTGGTCATGGCATCCACGCTCCTTCATATTAAATCCAGACTGCTCATTCCCGGTTCGGATGAGGGAGAAGACGGAGGAGATCCTCGCGAGGAACTTACACGGCCGCTCCTGGAGTACCTCCGGTTGAAGGAAGTGGCAGGAGAACTCCTTGACAGGGAATTATTGGACAGAGATGTTTTTGCTCATCAATTGCCTACCGATTATAAGAGACAACTGGAAGGGGAAGATCCCTTCCTGGAGGTCAACCTCTTCCAACTCCTGGATGCCTTTAGGACGATGATTGACCAGAGACTGCCGGGCACCCCGTTGAATCTGGCTATCGAACAGTATTCCCTTAAAGAAAAGACAGCCTTTATCCTAGAGAGTTTGAAAATACATGGCGTCATGTATTTTCAAAAGCTTTTTGCGAAAGACAGGACCATTCCCGAATTCATCATCACCTTCTTGGCCCTCTTGGAACTCGTCCACTCAGGGCTATTGAGGGTTTTTCAAAACGATCTGGAAAAGGATATACAATTAGAGGCTCTGTTTGAAGATAACGGAGATACCCATCATGTCTAAGTCGTTGAAAATGATTATAGAAGCGTTGCTTTACGCGGCAGAGAAGCCGTTGAGTGCTAAAGAAATCCGTACCGTCCTTCCTGATGCTAAAGAGTCCGACATAACGGGGGCACTGGAGGTGCTGCGGTACGAATATGAGTCCTTGGAGAGAAGCTTTACACTTAAAGAGGTGGCGAATGGATATCAATTCAGAAGCCGTTCCGAGTATGCACCCTATATCATGAAGATGCTCCAGAAATCACCAAGCAGGCTTTCCAAGGCCGCCGTGGAGACCCTGGCTATTATCGCCTACAAGCAACCGATCCTTCGGCACGAGATAGAAAGGTTTCGAGGTGTGGATGTTGGAGGCATCTTGAGGACTTTGCTGGAAAAAGGGCTTATCAAAATCATGGGGCGAAAAGACCTGCCTGGCAGGCCTCTGATTTACGGCACCTCCAAAAGATTTCTGGAGGTCTTTGATCTTAAGAACATCTCGGACCTTCCCAAACTCAAAGAAATAAAGGCCTTTGGCTCTGATGATTATATGCCAATACCTCAACTCGAAGGAGATTCACCGAGTCCTGACCAAGGAGAACCAAGGCCCATCAACGACGAGGCACGACCCCATAGGCAAGCCGCAGAGGAAGCACTTGAAGAAGCTATCATCGAAGGAAATCGCTCTGCAGAGGATTAACAGGATACTGTCGTTAGCCGGTGTGACGTCAAGGCGCAAGGCAGATAATTTGATCAGGGCCGGCAGAGTGACTCATGGAGGTAGAGTTGTTAAGGAGTTGGGAACCCGGGCCGTATGGGGAAAAGAGAGCATCAAGGTCGACGGCAAAGAAATACCAAGACCATCTTCCAGAATCTACCTGATGCTTAACAAGCCCTTTGCCTGTATTTCCGCCCTCAGCGATCCCGCTGGAAGACCCGTTGTGACCGATCTCATCAAGAATGTCGAGGAGCGGGTCTATCCTGTTGGACGCCTGGATTTTGACAGCCTCGGATTGCTGCTATTAACCAACGACGGCGAATGGGCCTATCGTCTCACCCACCCCAGCTATCATGTTCCCAAGACATATAAAGCCACTGTTGAAGGACAAATCAACCCTGAGACCCTGAATACCCTCAAGAAGGGTGTTCGGCTTGAGGATGGATTCTCCGGCCCAGCCAAGATCGCTCTCCTCCGGCAAGGCAAAGGAAGGAGTATGGTCAGGGTGACCATTACGGTGGGAAGATCGAGGCTTGTGAGGCGAATGCTGGAGGCCGCGGGGCACAAGGTCATTCAACTCATTCGGACAGGATTTGGAAATCTTGTTCTTGGAGACCTCAAAATCGGCAAGTATCGCCATCTTGAAAGTCACGAAGTCGAAAACATGAAGAAAATGGTGGGTATGCCTTGAGGTTTTTGTTTGCATACCCCATGTTTTCATAGTATGCATTGAAGAGTACTATTCAGACAGGATCAGCAAGATTCTCGGGATTCTCTTCTTTTTTCTTAGGGTCATCCAGTCAATTTTGTTTATCCCGTCAAGTTACTTCTCACATGGGCGGTTAACTCAGCGGGAGAGTGCCATCCTCACACGGTGGAAGTCGTGGGTT
>CAZCCX010000235.1:0-3452 GCA_964497115.1 uncultured Desulfobacteraceae bacterium | reverse complement strand
CAGGGCTCCTTTCGCCATGCCCCTTGCCCCATGCGCTCTGCGCTCTACCTCCCCATCATCATTCTTTTCTGGATCTTGATCCAGACGATCTCCATGGGCATCACGTAGAGATGCACAAGGACCACTGCCACGGCCGCAACACCTATCCCGGCCAATATCAAAATAACGGTTTTTCTTCTCCTGGCCCGGACCTCTTCACCGCTCTCCATCTCAGGTATCACGGACAATACCGGCGCCCCTGTGAGGCTGAAGAGTTCATCTGCTGTTTTTATGGAGGTATCCAGGCTTTCGCTAACCGCGGCAATCCCCACCCCGGCCCCAAGAGCGAGGACAAAGCCGATGAGCATGATGGCCATCCGGTTGGGCTTAAAAGGTTTTTCCGGGAGCTGTGCCGGCTCGACAATGGTAAACCGCTCCCCTTGCTGACTCTCTTCCATGCCCTGGGCCACCCTGGCCTGCATCAGCTTGTTCATGATCTCGTTATATTTGAACTTTGCATTTTCGTAGTCACCCATGAGATTGTTGTATTCCTGTTCCACCATTGGGGCGTTTTCCAACCTTTTTTCGTAGTCGGATATCTCTGGATAGATCTCCTTCCTTTGTTCCTCAAGGCTGTCGATTTCCATCTGTGTAGAGGCAAGCTGGGTCTTCAGGTTGATGTAGGTGGGGTTATCGGGCTCCTGTTCTCCCAATCGGTAAATAGCACTCTCGACTTTCAGTTTCTCAACCTCTTGAGAAAGGTTCTCAACCTCCTTTGAAAGCTTGATGACCTCAGGGTGTTTCGGCCCTAACCTCCCCTCCGCACCGGCCAGCTCCCCTTTGAGTTCATTGAGCCGCCGCACCTTTCCAATAGAGTCATCATCTCCCTGGACCTGGCTTTCCAATTCATGGATCGATTGCTTCAGCCTTATGATATCCGGGTGCTTATCCGTTAAAATCCCCTGAAGCCCAATGAGTTCCAAACGAATGTATTTCAGGCGCTCCTGGGGATTCATGGCCATCTTCCCGTCTTCGGTCACCACGGACAATAACGGATCCACATTGGCCAGTTGCCCTTCCAGCAGGATCTTCCTCTCCTTGAGCAAATTGATCTGAGTGCTTATCTGATCCAGGTCCCTGTTTAGCCGTGCCACGGCCCCAAGATTCACGCTGCCGAATTCAGGGAGTTCTCCGTAATGGACCTTTTTGAAATCGCTGATCCTGTTTTGAAAGAGATCGATTTGGTCTTTGAGCCCATCCAATTCCTGTTGGAGGAACGCGGTGGTATTGGATGCCTGCTGCCCTCTTGCGCGGAGGTTTTCTTCAAGATAGAGGGAGGCCAGGACATTGGCAACCCTTTGAACCGTAGAGGGGGTTTTTCCCTCGTAGGAGAGGGTGAAGGCGATGGTGGCTTCAGAAGGGCGACCCGTTCGTCGATCCATGACATCGGCATTGATGGTCTCCAGGATGATATCCTCCCGCATCTTTGCAACGGTCTCTTCCGTGGTATACCGCTCCCTCATCTCTCTATACAGACCGAACTCTTCGATGATTCCCATGAGTTTCGTCCGGCTCATCACCTGCTGTTTGATCATCTCCAGACGCTCTTCCACATAGCTCGTAATGCTGCTCTTCACATACTCATCCGGAATCTGTTGATTCTCGATCAGGATGGTGGATTGGGAGAGGTAGATGGGGGAGAGAACCAAAGAGATCACGCCTGCGATGAAAAAGATCAAAAGGAAACACAAGAGAAACCCCTTTCTTCTCCTTCGGATTATGCCCTTGATATCTGAAACACTCATCATCTCATTCATCACACTTCTCCTTAGAAAAACCGTTTTAAGCTTTAAGACTCGTCAGCCTCAAAAACAATCTCACACCCGTTCGCTAACGCTCACTAGAGCCAGCAGCCGTCGCTGAAGCTATGGCCCGCCAGGCAGAGGCCACAGAGAAAGAAAACCCAGATATTAGCCACAGACCGGCCGTCGCCGAGGCTATGGCCCGGCAGGCCCACACGGACAAAAGGGTGTGACTTAAAGGCGTTATAGATGGCTCATATCAGAAAAATATATCAGTTAGAGTCTCTCGATTTCCCGGCCTTGTTTCCCTTGGCAAGCATCATTTTTTCGACTGATGAAGGGGATACTGGTGAATACACTGATGAAAAACAGATCATTTCTCTACTGACGGATTAGTTCGTGGAAATACTCTACTCAAAAGTCTTCGGGAAAGATCTTGAGTTTATCGCCCATAATCCGGGTATGAAGAAAAGACTCCTGAAACTCATCGAAAAGTTAAAGACAACCGGATCACTAGATGAACTCTATGGTCTCAAGAAAATGGAAGGATATGAGAGTTATTACAGGTTAAGGCGGTTGGATAAGGAAACCCATAAGATTCCTACAGGAATTTGCCGAAGACCTTTTTCAATTCCTCCAGGTCTTCAAGATTGTTATGTAGAACATGAAAGACGATTTTTCTATCAATATCGATATACTCATGAACTAATGTGTTTCGGAAGCCTATCATACGTAGCCATCTCTCTTTTAAGTCGTCTGATATATATTCGCTTTCACCCAGAAGTCGAGGAATATCGCTGTACCAATTCACGATCCCAAGTTCCATTTCTGAAATCAGATGATTGCCCATATCAATGACTGCCTCGATGGCAAGATGCAGAAAACGTTCAGCACTCCCATAATGTTCGGGATCCCCCATAAATTCTTCAAGTGTGTATCCCTGCAATCCATTCAGGATGCCAAGATACTCGTCAAGCTTATTCAGCCTTTTACGTATGACTTCCGGGCGTACCATTCATAATCCTTTTCTTGTATGCTTCTCGTTGCACAGCCAGGTACGGGCAAAAATCCAGATATTGCCTTATGATATTCGAGTAGTTCGTGCCGCGATCGAAATCCGGCCTTTGGTAGACCACTCTGTTCTGTCTGACAGCCTCGTATTTTAGGACAATGTCATCGGTGTTCATGAAGACCAGATCCACATCACAGAATCCAAGACAAGCCAATTCTGAGAGAAGGTTGAGCTTCAGATCAAAGGGAGGTTCACCTTCAACGAAGGCGGCCAGATCAAGATCGCTCTCTTCATGAAGCTTGCCGTTTACAGCAGAGCCGAAAAGGTAGACGGCCTGTATCTCAGGATAATTCTGAAAAACCTCTGGGAGCAATGCTAAATCCGGTTGCTTTTCCATCTTCCAATGTCCTTCAATTATCGCCTATTCCTTGCAGCAATATACCACGACAGGATGACCATGGCAAGTAGAAGAGAGCAACCGCCCTCTGCCATCTGCCCTCTGCTCTTTGCCCTCCCTGGCGCGCCGTAGCTTCAGCGAAGGAGGCTGCGCCATGCCCTCTGCTCTTTGCCCTATGCCCCTTGCGCCCTGCGCCCTGCTCTCACCTCAACGCCTTCTGCGCCTCATCTCTCCCAACAAAATCCTGCTCGTCCCGCAGCGC
>CAZCCX010000234.1:0-3469 GCA_964497115.1 uncultured Desulfobacteraceae bacterium | reverse complement strand
TGGTGCCGTTCCACGACCTCTGGAGAGATGGTGGTGAAACTGAAAAGAGACCCCCATACCCCCCACGTCTCATAGAATCTGCTCAAAATTGTGTAAGATACTTCTGGGACACGACACTAGAATAAAATTCCAGAAAAATCAAGAAAATGGAAATCATGGCATTACGAATGATTCTCTCAGGGACGATATCTACTTGGAAAACCCAATAGAATAGGATAAAGGAACATAGGGTAGGATGATGGGCGAGGAGAGAGGACATTATCATGAAGAAAAGAATGGCCATCATATCGAGTTACTTCAAAGATGAATCATACGGTGTTCTGGGGCCTCAAATGGCTGCGACAGTAATCAGCGAACGCACCGATTTCGATTGTGTTGTCATAGCAGTGACTCGTGTTGATGATAAATCCCTCATCAAAAAGGCCCTTGCAGACTATTTCAAGGAAGAAAAACCGATCATCGGCTTCTCGACCTTGAGCGGAAGAGAAGATCTTTTCTCCTTTGCAAAGGAACTGAAATCTGAAGGGGCTCTTACCATTCTGGCCGGGCCGCAGTCTGACGTGGATTATATGGGGGAAAACAAATGGCCGGACCATCCACATCGGTTTAGAGGAGTCTCAGAACATTTCACCTTCGCCGTTCATGGACCGGCGGAGCAGGCCATCCTCCTTCTGAAAGGCCTTGATTCAGGTGAATGGAAAGAGGCTCCCGGACTTCTGTACAAAAGCGAAGACGGAGAGATTATTCAAAACCCAGAAGCGCCATGGAATGAAGAACATCTTAAAAGAGTCAGATGGGACAATATATTCACGGTCGGTCAGGAAGGGCTGATGCCTCTGGGGATTTCCATTGCCCAGGTGCTTCAGCAGGTGGGCTGCCCTTATGCGGCCGAGAAAAGAAAGATTGAAGTTGATTATCCCGCCAGTTTTCAGGGCAAAGAAAGAGAAATCATTGAAGTCTCCGGAAAAGGGTGTAGCTTTTGTGATGTCGCCGTCGATAAGGGTTTTTACGGCGAACTGGGCATTGAGACCGTCATGAGTCAGATATCCTGTCTCCCGGATGATAGAGACGGCAGGAAGATCCCCTTTGAACTGATCAACGAAAATCCCCTACCCGGTCTGCCGCGGCTTTTAAGAGAGGCCCAAAAGCGTGAAATCAGGCTTTCTCAAATTCATCTCATCCTTAGATCGGATTGGTTCCTGAAAGGGGAAGACAGATTGCTGGAGGCCTTACGCATAGCAGATGATATGGGAGTCTATATCCTCGTCTCCTCTATGGGCTTTGAGGCCTTTGACGACAAGCTTTTACGAAACTTCAACAAGGGCCTCAATGTCGAGGCCAATCTCCGGGCCATCCGGTTGATGCGTCGGCTAAAAGTACAATTCCCCGAGCAATGGGGCTATTCAAAAGTGGAAGGGGCTATCCATGGATTTATCCATCCGACACCCTGGGACACGACAAAGACGATTGCCAGCACTCAAAAGAACATTGCCATCTACGGACTTGATGGGGATATCCTTCCTCCACATAGTACGCCCCTCATCATCCATCACGCCTCTGCTCTCGGAGATTGGATCAGGGAGGTTGAAAAGAGAGAGGGCGTTCATTTCAAGAGAGAGGGATCCGTGATTGGATGGTGGGATCAGGAGGAGTAGACATGTTCTTTATGCAATGATAGGGTAAACCCTACCCCTGGCTGCTGTAGCCATTTCGGGCCGGCAGCTTGCTCTGTTCGCCCTCAACAACTGGAAACAACACATGTTAGCTGCGCTCTCAAAATTTGTCTTGCGAATATTGGGCTGGACACTAGAGATAAATCTACCTCCACAAAAGAAATACGTTCTTGTAGGCGCTCCCCATACAAGTAATTGGGATCTGCCCCTCGGCCTTCTGTACATGTCGGCCGTAGGCCTGCATTTTAGCTGGGCGGGAAAACACACGATCTTTAAGGGCCCGACAGGAACGATTCTTAGGTCGATTGGCGGAATTCCGGTAGATAGGAGAATCCGATCTGGTTTCATAGAACAAATAAGTAAACTGTTTGACAGCCATGAGACTATGATTCTGGCCATTACACCCGAAGGCACTCGTTCAAAGGCACTATATTGGAAAACCGGGTTTTATTATATTGCCCTTCATGCAAAGGTCCCTATCACCTTAGGGTATCTTGACTACAAGGAAAAGAAGCTGGGTGTCGGGTATTCTTTTCTTCCCTCCGGCGATATCGAGAAAGACATGAAAATAGTCAGAGCTTTTTACAAAGGCAAGACTGGAAGGCACCCGGAACAGCAGGGAGAAATAGCAATACTCCCAAAGGAATAATGTGCAGCATATTTTGATCATTTCTTCTCTTGAGGATAACTTATGATATTTCTTATTAGGAAAACCGGATTATATATCAGACTATTCTGGACCCATTTGATCTCTTTCATCTTTCCAACCCTCGAAGAGACTCGCTATAGCAATCTCGGGAAAACGTATTTTGACTTGGAGATATTCAGAAAAGCTATACCTGCGTTTGAGAAATCAGAGGAATCTCATGATCGCCTGGATTTGAATTTCTCAAGGTACAACTGGTACCATCTCGGATTCTGCTATCTCAATCTCGGTGATTTCAAGAATGCTGCCGAATATTTTGAGAAATATCTAAAATTACAAAGAGACGACACGGTTGTGCTGGGCCTGACCGGCTGGTGTTACGGCCTTCTCGATGAATTTGAATTGGCACTGGAACACTATGGCAAGGCGTTGAAGCTTGAGCCCGATTTATTTCCACTGCATCTTGAGTATTCTACAATCCTATCCCTCCTGAACCGTAAGGAAGATGCACTTGAACAGCTGAGGGAAGCGGAATTACACGTTGAAAACCCGGTTGAAAAGGAATTCATAGATTCATTGGCCTTGAAAATCCGTGGTGATCTACCAGGTGCGATTGAAAAAATTAAGGAAGTAGTCACCAAATCGGATGGAGGCTTGTATCACACGGACCTTCTTCCCGATGTGGACCCTGTGATAGCCCTTGCAAAACTACAACGAGAAATCGGAGACTCTGAAGAGTGTCTTTTGACTTTGGAATACGCATTTCAAGAACATCCCAATGATTTCTTCCTTGGCAACGAGCTGGCTTTTGAATACGCGGAGCAAAATGTCAATCTTGATAAAGGCTTGAAGCTCGCTGAACAGGCGATCAGTTGCCAGCCTGACAACTCGCTCTTTCTTGATACCAAAGGCTGGGTGCTTTTCAAGATGGGCAGAAAAGAAGATGCCGTAGATCACATACAAAGGGCCTTGAGCTTGAATCCCCAGCATGCTCAGGTCAATGAGCACCTTCAGACTGTTTTAGACGGTTCACCCTAACGTTGCAAAAGTTGAGGATGCTGCAGATCCGCGGCGTCAAGGGTGAAGCTGTAGTATACTACCGCGAACCCTTGACCCGCCTTCGCCAAGGCTTCGGTCCGGCAGGCAACGA
>CAZCCX010000233.1:0-3512 GCA_964497115.1 uncultured Desulfobacteraceae bacterium | reverse complement strand
CGATCATTGAGAGGACGGCCATCTTTTTACCCCGCCAATCCCTTATCATGCGGGAGTGGAGCACGGCGGCGTAGACCAGCCAAGTGATTAAAGACCAGGTCTCTTTTGGATCCCATCCCCAATAACGCCCCCATGCTGAGTGGGCCCAAACAGCCCCTGTGATGATGCCAATGGTGAGGAGAATAAAGCCTATAATGATCATCTGATAATTGAGTTCGTCCAGGATGCCTGAATCAGGAATGGCTTTCAGAAAGATGCTCTTCCTTTTCGAGCTATCCAGTTTTTTTACGAGATACATCAGGCTCAGGCAAAAGGCGATGCCAAAGGCGGCATACCCCACAAAACAGGTGATCACATGGGTGATCAGCCAATTGCTCTTCAGGGCAGGAATCAGGGGCTGAATTTGGCTGTTTACGCCGCTGGATGAGGCGTAGGCCATTATCAGCAGAGCCAGGAGGGAGGCAAAGGCTCCAATGCTCCGATTTTTTGTGCGCCATTCTATAAGGACGTAAAGAAAAATCACAGCCCATGCGAAAAAGACAAGTGACTCGTACCAGTTAGAAAGGGGGGCATGCCCGATACCGATCTGATATGATTCCACCCACCTGAGGATAATAGCGAATGTATGGGCAATCAGGGCCCCAATGGTAAGGATAGATGCCAGGCGCCCCGGAATCTCCTTTCCCATGACCATCATGAGGAGATAGAGCAGAAACGACACAAAATAGACAAAGGTCGTATAGCTGAGGATCACCGAGTTGATCATCAATTTTCCCCTTCCTTAGTAAGAAGTTTTTGAAGCTTATGGGTTACCTGGTGGAGTTCTCTCTCCAACCCAACAGGATTCTTATTTGCTCTACCCGCCACGCTGATTCTTGCTTTTCCTTGGGACATTGAAACACGGACCCAGAGTCTCTTGTGGGAAGTGAAGAAAGTCATGAAAGAACCTGCAACCATCAAGAAAAACCCTAGCCAGACCATGGGGACACCCGGATCTCGGCTGACTTGCAGCCCTGTATAGTATCGACTTTCGAGGTCTTCCAGGAAGAATGTGTAGGGCTTGAAAGTGGATGGATTGAGTGTGGGAGACTTAAACATGGCCTCAGGGTAACGTGTGTGTAGCGTGTCTATATCTTTGAATATCAAGAAACGGATTTCTTCTTTACCTTCACCTTGAGGTTGGACAGAGATCTGAGCAACCGGTCCCATTGCTCCTCTATAATTGTTGTCTGCGTCAAGGACCTGAAACTGTGCCTCGGAACCAGGTAAAGAGAAGGGGATTCCTGGCTCAACCTCAATGGCCGATTCCATTGGATCGCCTTCTTCTTTTCGTATCCTTAAATGGGCCTTGCCGGGAACGGCGCCGAAGCTGGACTGGTAGAAAGTGATACCGTTGAACGTGATCGGATGATTGACCAAAAGGCTGGCTTCCATTGGCGGTTCCCCTTCTGCGAGAAAGCTGAGGTCTGATCTGTACTCCTTGGGTGACCCGTTGTCATAATATTCCACACTGAACTCTTCACAATAAACGCTGAATCCCAGCTTCATGCTCGTCGTGTCTCCCCTAAGGGCAACAGAGTCTACGATATCTCCTTCCAGGATATTGACGTATGCATCAAAGCCAAACAGAGAGCCTATGATACCTCCCATGAGGATGAGTAAAACACTGAAGTGAATGAGATAAACACCAAAGTAGGAATATCGTCCCCTCTCTGCATAGAGGAAATCCTTTTCAGCGGCGCTCTTAATCACGACGCCCCGATAATGCGTCCTCAAGAAATCCGCCACACGATTGCCAGCGTCCTCAATTCCTCCCTTTACCAAGAAACTCCTTTCCGGTGGGAGGTTTTCAAAGGGTTTGGATCGATCCGGTCTGGATGGAGCGTGAAAAAGCCTTAACGTGGCAGGCAGACGATTTATGGAGCATATGACAAGATTTAGGGCAAGGAGACCGATAATTGTCCTGAACCAGAGCGAGTGGTAGAGATCAAAAAGACCGAGGAGTTCAAAGAATCGAAGCAGTCCCGGACTCAATCCCCGGGCAAACCTCATGGCCTCTTGCTGTTGAGGGATAAGCGTTCCGAATATGGAGGTACTGGCCAGTATGATCAAAAGGGCAAGGGTCAGCTTCATTGAACTGAACATATTCCACAGAGGACTTGACCCTTTCTTGTTGCTGGGTTCTATCATTGTCACTTTCTGTCACCTGAGAATGCATTATTTCTGTCGGCTGTTTTCAAAAAAACAGAGGCATTCCCTTTTGTCTGGATTTGGTCTCCGGTTGAGTTATTTAGGATCGCGTAGCGATTCCATCGCAAGAGAAAAATGTTTATGGTTCTTTAGCATAATCGTATAGAATATGCCAACAGTTTAATGGAATGCTCATTCCAAGTCTAAAAAGGTTTGACCATCTCCCTCCATCCATGGTAAAACCCTGTAACAATTACGGAAGATTTTTCTTGAGATTGCTGAACATTCGGGGAATTGAAGTTCACATACCATTGTTTCAGTCATGGGGGATCTGCAAAAGAGGCTCCCATGACCGAAATCTGAAATCCTTTCGTAAACGCCAATTGAAACAGGGTATTTAGTATGCTTGATCTCAAATTCATCAGAACCAACCTGGACAAGGTCAAGGAGATGCTCAAGAACAGAGGACAGGATCTGGATCTCTCCCTATTTGATGCGATTGACAAGGAAAGACGGGCGTTGTTGGGGGGGCTGGAAAGCCTTCGCCATCATCGGAACCGTGTCAACGAAGAAATCGTGGCCATGAAGAAGGGTGGCGATGACGCATCTCAGATCATAAGTGAAATGAAGAAGGTCTCTTCAGAGATCAAGGAGAAAGAGAAACATCTATCTGAGATTGAGGCTCAATTGGATCCTCTCTTGATGGTTATACCAAATATGCCTCATGAATCGGTCGTGATCGGTGAGGATGAGAATGATAATCCGGTGGTTCGCACCTGGGGTGAAATCAGAGAAATGCCCTTTGATCCGGTCCCTCATTGGGACTTGGGGGAAAGACTGGGTATTCTGGATTTTGCCCGGGCCTCAAAGATGTCGGGAGCCCGGTTTGCGCTTTATCGGGGCGCGGGCGCCAAGCTGGAAAGAGCCCTGATCAATTTTATGCTCGATATTCACACAAAAGAGCACGGTTATACAGAGATCCTTCCTCCTTTTATGGTCAATGCGGCGTGCATGACCGGTACCGGGCAACTGCCAAAGTTCAAGGAAGACCTCTTCAAGATCGAAGGCCGGGATCAGTATCTGATTCCTACAGCAGAGGTCCCGGTAACAAATATACATCGGGAGGAGATCCTTGAGGAAGAGGCGTTGCCCATCTATTATACGGCCTACACCCCCTGTTTTCGCTCCGAGGCAGGCTCTTATGGGAAGGATACCCGCGGCCTCATCCGTCAACATCAATTCAACAAAGTGGAACTGGTTAAGTTCAGTCATCCTGAAACGTCTTACGACGAATTGGAGAAACTGACGAGCAATGCAGAAGA
>CAZCCX010000232.1:0-3630 GCA_964497115.1 uncultured Desulfobacteraceae bacterium | reverse complement strand
GAAGGGATCCCTTTACATGACCGAGGAGACGGCGGATCGCCTGATTGAATTCATCAAGGGTCATTTTCCGGACCATAAAAAATCCCTTGTTGTCGATTTCTACGGAGGCGAGCCCCTCTTGAGCCTCGGGTTGATCAAATCCATTTCCAAGCGCCTGGAATCTTTTGCTAAGAGTAGAGGGGCTTCTTATAGGTTTACACTTGTAACCAATGGCTCTCTCTTTAAGAGAAAGGTGGCGGAGGAACTGGCCCGGCTCGGCCTGACCAACGTGCAAATCACCTTGGACGGCCCGGCTGAGAATCACAACAAATACCGGCCCTTCAAATCGGGGGCCGAGAGCTTTGATACACTCATCAAAAACATACAGGAGACTTGGGACCTGGTGAAGATCAACATTGGTGGGAATTTTGACGAGAAGAACTACGAAGAATTTTTCCGGCTTCTCGACGATCTCGAATGGGCCGGTCTTACACCGGATAAGATATCCAGCATCAAGTTTGCCCCCATCGTAAACCGACCTGAAGGAGACATCTCTCCTGTGGACTACAAGGCCGGATGCATGTCCTCAAACGAGCCGTGGCTCTTGAAGGCCGAGGCCTTTCTGAGGGGAGAAATCCTGAGGAGGGGTTTCAATACCCCAAAGGCGGGTCCCATATTCTGTGCCGTGGAGAATACGTCGTGCTATGTGGTAAACTTTGATGGAGTGATCTACAAGTGCCCGGGATTTATCGGCAAAGAAGGCTTTGAGGTGGGGGACCTGAGAACCGGGGTCCGGGATTACAGCACCCTTTATAGACTGGGCACATGGAAGAACGGAGGTTGCGCTGATTGCGAGTATCTGCCTATGTGTTTTGGCGGATGCAGGTATATGACATTTATCAAAGACGGCAACATCAATGGCTTGGACTGTAAGAAGGACTATTTAGACGCCTCACTTGAGACGCTGGTTAAACAGGACATAAAGTATGGTTCCCATGTTATGTGATTGATGCTCACATTCTAATCCCCATCAGGGTCCAGGAATTCACGGGCCATCCTTTCAGTACGTGCCAAAAGCCCGGTTCCCTTTATGGGCTAGGCTGGGCAATCATCCATGCCCGCAGCTGAAACAAAACAGTCCTCAATATTTCTCTATCTCATCATCCCATGACAACACTTATCCAAGCTTTTACCTCAAAATAAGGGATTTCGAAGCCAAAAATAAGGGTTTGCCCGATTGACCGACTGAGAAAGGGGTGGGACAATACTACTTGACTATGATTGTGGTTTTTGAATACCCCATCCGCTTGTCGTAGATCCCGGTTTATCGGGGCAGCAGGGAGGTTCATTATCGGACGTGTCTTTAAAGGCAATTGAGTTTCACGGGGGTAACATTAGAGAAAAACTCGGAATACACATTCTCTGAGGAAGGAAAGAAGATGACCAAACTCTATGTCTTAAACGGTCCTGACATGGGCAAATCAATAGGTCTCAAAGATGGCGGCACATACGTCGGGCGCGATCTGGAATGTGATCTGCGATTCGAGGATAGGACTGTTTCGCGAAGACATCTGAAAATCAGCAACAGAGATAACAAATATTTTGTGACCGACTTGAACAGTCGGAATGGAACTTTGTATGACGGTGTTGTAATTCCCCCTGGTGTGATAGTCCCGATTGAAGAAGGGAAGCCCATAGCTATTGGAATGTGTGTAATCGGTGTGGGCGAAAAATGCTCAGAGCAAATAGCACCTGTTTTTGAATCGGTGGGGATTACAACAGAAATTGCAGTGGAAAGTGGCATCTTTCAGGTGCACAGAAACAAGACCAATCAAAAGAAATTGGAATTGCTCTATAAGGTCTCAAGGCTTTTGGATGAGAACCTACCGGTAAATGAGACTTTAGAAAAGATGCTCGGCTATATCTTCGATCTCCTGAAGAAAGTCGATACAGGCGCTTTCATTCTGGTTGAACCTAGATCAGAGAAAATCCTGGACGTGATTTCCAAGACGACTGAACCTGCTGGTGACAGATCTACCGTATACTGCCCCAATGTGGTCAGGCAAGTCATAAAGGAAAGAAAACCGCTTGTTTTTTCTAATGTCGAGATTGAAGAGGAAGTTGATGTCATCAACACACTGAAGATACTGGAAATCCAGTCTGTGCTGTGTGCCCCTTTGATCAGTCATTTATACATTATGGGGGTTATTTACGTCGATTCAAGGAGAGGAGCGTTTGCATTCAGCAAAGCGGACATTTCTCTCTTCGTAGATGTGTGTAAACGAACTGCCCTATTCTTGATGCAAGCACAAGGGGCTTTCGAATCAACAACCATAGCGGATGGTTTCCATCCCAACGTTCCTCCACCATTTTAGTTTTGACTAAACCCTCCACCTCTCTGAGATGAGCCAAAGCCGGACTTCTCCTCCCTGGCGCTGGTATGAAATCAGGTCACTATATCGTAGACCTCTCTGATATTCCTCAAGGCGTTGCTATCGCCAATCACAACCAGCATATCTCTTGCTTTAAGCACTTCCTCAGGCGAGGGGAGTATGACCATTCGTTCCCCCCGATCACCCCTTCGGTTGACGGCTACGACCGTTACATTGAAGTTGCGACGGATGTCAAGCTCTTTCAGTGTCTTTCCCCGCATCGTCTCTGTGACGGGGATGACGTTTGTCTCGCAGCCCTCAGGGAGGTCCACATAGCTGTGAGCGGGAGACCTTCCGGGCAGCTTCCCTTGTATGAATTTAAGCCCCAGTGAATCCTGCCGGAGGATTTCACGGTTATAGACATTGATGATATCGCGGCGGCTGGCAGTCCCAACCAATTTGGCCGAATCCCTGGTATCAATAACGGGAAGCTCTTCGGTTTCGTAAGCACTAAATTTCTTCATGCAATCAGCAAGGGTTGCATCCATTGTGACGGCCAGCTTGGGGAAACTCGATATAATGTCCTTGGCTACAATGAGGCTTGCCAGAGATTTATCGTTCAAGAATTCTTTCACATCATGCACTGTAAAAGATCCTTGATATCTTCCCGTCTTATCCACCACATAGTAGTTGATCTCATTCTCATTGATCACCCTTTGAAGCAGGTCGTTAAATCTCTCGCTTTCATTGAGAACAACCATATCGGTTTTCATGACATCGCTTATCCTTGTAGCCTGCATGATAGTGACTTCCATCCCTTTTGTCAGGTCAACACCCCTGCGGGTCAATTTCTGTGTATAGATTGAGTCTTTTTTTATTGCCGAAGCGATAAAGGATGCAAGGATCGAGCATATCATCAAAGGAAGAATCAACTTGTAGTCACCGGTCATCTCAAAGATGACCATAAATGCCGTAATGGGTGCATGGGTGGTCGCCGCGACCATGGCGCTCATTCCAACAACAGCATAGGCACCTGGAGATCCCACAACTCCCGGGAAGATATATTCCATTGTATATCCCAATAATCCGCCGAAGACGGCGCCCAGAAAAAGGGACGGCGCAAACACACCGCCGGACCCCCCCGCAGACAGGCTAATGGAGGTGGCAAGCATCTTAATGGGGACCAGTAAGAGCAGGACCTGCCATGTGAGATTCCCCTTTAATACCTGCGTAATGGTGTCATACCCAACACCATAGACCTGGGGAAATTGTAAAACCA
>CAZCCX010000231.1:0-3644 GCA_964497115.1 uncultured Desulfobacteraceae bacterium | reverse complement strand
AAGATCTATACCGAAAGAAGGGGGTGGATGTCACGTATGTAGGGCATCCTCTCTTGGATGCCATTCCTGAACATTCCAACAAAGAAGAAGTTATAGGGAAACTGAATCTTCAGAATGCTTCTCCTGTCATCGGCCTTTTACCCGGCAGTCGGCAAGAAGAGATAGAGAATATTTTGCCTTCAATGGTGAAAGCTGTTGAAATCCTTTCCTCTCGCTATTCGCATCTTGAATGCGTATTGCCTGTAGCCCCAACCGTTTCCGTTGATTTGGTTCAGTCTTTCCTTGCTGACTCGAACGTTGGGATTCATATCTCCAATCTAGATATTTACAGGACCTTGAGGGCCTGTGACCTTGCACTGGTTGCTTCCGGAACAGCGACCCTGGAAACAGCCATCATGGGAGTTCCTATGATTGTTGTCTATAGGGTATCGCCCGTGACCTACTGGATTGGGAAGAAACTTGTAAATGTCCCCTATGTCGGCTTGGCCAATTTTGTGGCAGGGAAGCAGATTGTCCCTGAATTGGTTCAGGATGAATTCAATCCGGAAAAGCTCGCGGAGGAAGCGTTTCGGATTCTGGAGGATAGTCAAGAAAGAGAGAATATGATAAGGAATTTGAAAGCCGTAAAGAATAGGCTTGGAGAAAGGGGCGCGTCTGAGAGGACGGCCCGGATGGCTATTGAAATGATGAGAAGATCGTGAGGCATAGCACATGGTGAGAACCATATTGGTTGTTGATGATGAAGCGAGTATCACTCAGTCTCTGGACGGGATTCTGACGGATGAAGGATTTGAAGTCGTCAGTGCAAAAGATGGTGCTTCCGCCCTTGAAAAGATTGAAGAAATTATGCCGGAACTCGTTCTCTTAGATATATGGATGCCCGGAATGGATGGCCTTGAGGCCCTTGCAAAGATTAAGGAAACCGCCCCGACTTTGCCGGTGGTTATGATGTCCGGACACGGTACAATAGAGACCGCTGTGAGAGCGACAAAACTGGGGGCATACGATTTCATAGAGAAGCCGCTTTCCCTAGAAAAGATTCTTCTGTGCATTCACAATGCACTTGATTATTCGCGACTGGAGGAAGAAATCAGCCTTCTCAAAGAAAAGGAAAGACGTAAGTACAAGATAACCGGTAGTAGTGAAGTGATCCTGGAGCTAAAGGAACAGATACGGGTTGTTGCCCCCACGAATGCGGGGGTATTGATTACCGGCGAGAATGGGACCGGAAAGGAACTGGTTGCCCATGCCATTCATCGTCAAAGCCGACGAGTGAATAACCCTATGGTCGAGATGAACTGTGCCGCCATCCCCGAAGAACTTATCGAGAGTGAGCTGTTCGGCCACGAAAAAGGGGCCTTCACGGGTGCGGGCGCCAAGAAGAAGGGAAAGTTCGATCTGGCCCATGAGGGGACCCTCTTCCTGGACGAGATCAGTGATATGAGTCTCAAGGCTCAATCTAAGACCCTTCGAATTCTGCAAGAACAGAAATTTGAAAGGGTAGGGGGATCCAGGACCATTCATGTTGATGTCCGCGTTCTAGCAGCCACCAACAAAGATCTGGAGACAGAGATTGAAAAAGGGTCCTTTCGGGATGACCTCTATTTTCGATTGAATGTCATCCCCATAACCGTTCCTGCGCTAAGGGAACGCCCCGAAGACATTCGTGAATTGGTGGACGAGTTTCTCGATGAGATGTCTTCGAGAACCAATCTGGAACTAAAAGAGTTTTCCGAGGAAGCTGTAAATACTCTCAAGAATTACCATTGGCCCGGAAATGTGAGGGAACTCAAGAATTTGGTTGAAAGACTGGTGATCATGACACCTGACAAGACGATTCATTCAAAGGATATCCCACCTCCCTTTAACCAGGCATCGGATATCAGGGAAGTGTCCGAAACATCTCTGATGGACGGCTCGTTCAAAGAGGCCAAGATGAGATTTGAAAGGGGATTTATCGAGACAAAGTTACGTGAGTTTAACGGCAATATCTCTCAAACCGCAGAGGCTATTGGGATGGAGAGAAGCAATCTGCACAAAAAGATCAAGGCCTATGGTCTTGAAGATTTTCGAGAATAAGGTCATTGATCTCTTCCCAAATTTCTTCTCTGCCTTTTTTTGTTTTGGCCGAAAAGAGGATAGGCCTTTCCGGAGTGATTTCCTTTAACTGATTGCTTAGTTCCTTGGCCCTTAAAGAAGCCTTGGCCCGGGATAGCTTGTCTGTCTTGGTCAGAACGACGAGAGTCGTTATTCCATAATAGCTTAGCCAGTGGAGAAGATCTGTATCTCCGGTGCTCAGATCTCTCCTTAGATCGAGTATCAGAACCACCGCCTTGAGATTACGCCGCTTACGAAGGTAGTCCTCCACCATCGTTTTCCACGAGTTCTTTATTTGACGGGATACGCGAGCGTATCCATACCCCGGCAGGTCGACAAAGAAAAGCCTGTCTTCCACACCGAAGAAGTTTATGGCCTGGGTTCGTCCGGGTCTGGAACTCGTCCTTGCGATGCCTTTTCGGTTTACAAGGACATTGATCAGAGAGGATTTCCCCACATTGGATTTGCCGGCAAAGGCAATCTCCGGCTTGTCCGGAGGAGGGTAATCCTTTTCACGAAAGGCACTTTTTAAGAATTCAATCTCCATCATTGCTGTCGAAGAAAAATCCAAAAACGCATTCTATTAGACTTAACTGTTTGATTTGACACAGCCCCTTGATATGATCGGTGTTCAGGTTCCATTTTCACCTCACAACAAGGGGAATGGGGGTCTCTTTGCAAGCCTCACACCCACATGACTCCTCTGCCTCCTACCTCGACCCTATCCGGCGTTCAGAACGCCCCGGACAGGCACATACGAGGTCCGTCGCTCAAAAACTTGTTCTGTGGGGCTGCCGTCATATATGCAAAAATGAGGTGCCGTTCCACCACCTCCGGACAAATGGTGTGAGTTTGAAAAGAGACCCCCATTTCCCTTATACCCAACACCGTTTTTGGACAAGAGTGAATCTCCCTATCACATCACTCTCGTCCCGCATCACTCACCTTCTTTTCCGCGCAAGGAATGCATGCTGATCTGCCATCGATCTTTCTTGTTCGTGTTTCCATAACAATCTCGCCGCAGAAGGCACATTCCACAGATTTCATGATCCTCGCGGGTTCGGGTTCATCCATATGGGCTTCACTTAGGGACAAAAAGTTATCATCCGGCACAGATAAGAGCCAAGTGACAAACCTTTCCCTATCCCTTGGAACATCTTCGGGAACCTGGCGGGCATTGAAAGCCACTCGTACACCTCTTTTGGTCTTTCGATCATAGAGGGTATAGACCTGCTTTCCATAATCTCTGAAGATGAGATTGCCCTTCCCGAATGTGCAGCCGGAGAGATACTGCAGGGCATCGACTCCGCAGGCGTTATTCTCGACAATAGCCACAAGCTCCTCATCTTCAGACCTGGAGCCCGACAAAAAGGCAAGCCCGGCCTTTGTCATTCTGTAGCCGATTGCCAGGCCGGGACAACTATGTCCGTGGAAGGAAATTAAATCGCTATATAATGGATCCATTTCAAGTTTACCCTATCGTTGCATAAAAAATATGACAAAGGGTTCTAGAAAGGAATAATAACAAAGATCTTGGCGTAATTCGA